>DATJCP010000145.1:0-28415 GCA_035514715.1 Candidimonas sp. | reverse complement strand
GTTGCCGGTGGTAAATACACGGGGCAGGAAGTCGGTGATGCCGGCAGTCAGCCAGCGGTCGGGGCGGCGGTTGCTGGCGAATTGCGCTAGCCGATGAGAAGGATCTGTGTTTGGTTGGGCCAGCCATGGCGCCAATGCCTGCCCTAATTGAGCCGCGTCGCGCAAGCCAAGATTCAGTCCTTGTCCGGCCACCGGATGCAAGGTCTGGGCGGCGTTGCCGATGGCAATGGTGCGTGCGTTGATGAGCGATGGCCCTGCATGCAGGGACAGCGGAAACACATGCCGTTCGCCTATGCACTGGAAGTGTCCCAGCCGATCGCCGAAGGTGTCGTGCAGCGTGGCCTCGAAAGTTGGGGTGTCCATGGCGCTGAGCTTTGCCGCTTGTTCCGGAGAGCAGCACCATACTACGCCGTACAGGTCGCTGCCTGTCGGATAGGGCAGTATGGCCAACGGGCCCTGGGTAGTGAAGCGTTCGAAGGCCCAGCCCTTGCGTGGCCGTGATGCACGTACCGTTGCCAGCACAGCGTGCTGCTGGTATTCGCGTTGTACGCCTTGTGGCCTGGCGCCATCGGACTGAACGGCAAGTGCACTGTCTATGCGCCGCTCGCCCAGATTGAGTTCGACCCGCCCGGCGAGCACTTGCATCGATGGCGTGGCCTCGATCAGATCGACCCCGCTGCTGGCCAGTGCGCGGTGCAGGCTGGCCAGCAGCGCGTCGTACGCCACGACGCTGCCCAGACGCGGAACGCCCAACTCTGCATGGTCGATCACTGTGCGACCAAGTCTGCCGCGTTGCGAGACGTGCACAATGTCTATGCTGGCGGATTCGTCGGGCCAGGCGCCCAGCTGTTCCAGCAAAACACGGCTGCCATGGTTCAACGCCAGCGTGCGCGGGTCAACGGCGGTAGACGAATTGCTGCCAGTCGCTGCTTGCGGTGTAATAAAGTGCCGTCCGATAAGGGCTATGCGCTGCGGCTTGGGTGTCTTGCCAGCCAGGATCAGGGCCAGGGCGCTGCCGGTGGGGCCGGCGCCGCTAATGGCGATGTCGTATGTTGGGTAGTCCATGCGTGTTCCGTGCTCTACTACAATATGGGTCAACCGAGGTTCTACATGACGCAATTTACCACTCCTGTCCCCCACCGCAGCAAGGTGACCGCCGCATGGCTGGCCTGTTTGCTAGGGGTTTTTGGCGCCCACTGGTGGTATATCGGTCGGCGTGGCGCCTGGATGGTCACGGCTTTTTCGATCCTGATGTTGGCGCTCACGCAGCTTTACCCGGTGTGGTGGGATAACCCGGCGTTCCTGGTGCTTATTGTGCCGATCTGCGCTGGCTTTATCGAGGCGCTGGTTTTCGCGCTCAGGCCCGACGAAAAATTCGACGCTAAATATAATCCCGGTTCTGTCATCGCCACGCGTACCGGCTGGAATGCCGTGATTGCCGCCATAGTTACGACTTTCGTGGGCGGCATCATCACCATGTTCGGTATCGCCCTGATCGTCGTGCATGTTTACACCGCCATGGGCTGGCTCGACGGCTACGTCATATAGGGGCCTTGGCCCCGCATTCTGTTAACATACAGCTTCTTTCCGTCATTGGGGAGTAGCCAGCCTTGGTTCGCACCAGGGGGCTTGCGTCAACACACTTGGTGAACCATCGCCATGGCGCAAGCGGTTAGGGTAGTCTGTCTGCCCTTTAGCCAGGCGAGACCTTTGGCCATTATGCGTTGCCTTTTGCCGGGCACAACGTACTAATGCGCCTTGGTTTTTCGCATGCCCGGCCTGGTTATTATGCTGCTCACCTTATTTCTCTTTTTTGCTTCAGCCGTCGCCATTTATTTTGCGTGCGAGTTCTTCGTCAATGGTGTCGAGTGGGTGGGCTGTCGTCTCAAACTTGGCGCGACCGCTGTCGGCACAGTGCTGGCAGCCTTTGGCACGGCATTGCCTGAAAGCGCCGTCACTTTCGTTGCCGTTGTGTTCGGCAGTACGCCCGAACAAAAAGATATCGGCGTTGGCGCAGCCTTGGGCGGTCCGTTGGTGCTGGCTACGCTAGCCTATGCGGTAGTGGGCTTCATGTTGTGGCGCAAACAGCGCGGCAACGTATCCTGCAGCATCCAGGCCGATCAAAAAAAGCTGGCTCGCGATCAGGCCTGGTTCATGGCTATTTTCGTGGTGAAAATCGGTTTAGGTTTGCTGGTTTTTGTCTGGAAGCCATGGCTGGGTTTGCTGTTTCTGGCGGTCTACGGCCTGTATGTGAAGCGAGAACTCAGTTCGGACGAGGGTTCCATGATCATGGAAGAGCTGGAGCCGCTTAAACTGCGTCCGTCCGATCCCACGATGTTCTGGGCGGCGCTGCAAACCATTCTGGCTTTGTTGGCTATTGCCTTTGCCTCGCATATTTTTGTCCGTCAGATCGAAGCCATAGGCACCTGGGTGGGGTTGGCGCCGCATATCGCCGCGTTGTTGCTGGCGCCGGTGGCAACAGAGCTGCCGGAAATTATGAATGCGATCATCTGGGTGCGGCAGGGTAAGGAAAGGTTGGCGCTTGCCAATATTTCAGGCTCGATGATGATACAGGCCACTATTCCCAGCGCGCTGGCTATTTTCATGACGCCCTGGCTACTGGATACCCCTCTGCTGGTGGCTGGCGGCTTGACGATGCTATCGATCGGCATGTTATGGCTGCTGTTCCGGCGCAATGCCATGCGTCTTCCGGTGCTGGCAGGGGCCAGTGCGTTTTACGTCGTATTTGCGGTATTTGTAGGCATATATTTCATGGCCTGAGGCTTGTTCGTGCGTGCCGAAGACGTTACAATGCTGCGTGTTCAATTTATAGGAGCTGTGCGGTGAATTCCGACCCCGGCGATAGTTGCAGTCGATCTTATATCGGCTATTTCATCACCAGGCGCGTCTAGGCAAGCACAGCTTTAGCCCACGCCCTGGTTTTTCAAGGGCGTGGCAGTTTCAAGAATGCATTCCGCATTCAAACTCCCGTCGTTTTCAGTAAATGTCCTGCCGCCCCGGCTGCAGGCTGCTTTGTGTGCCGTCTTTGCGGCTGGCACAGGCAATGGGGGATTTATGCGTCTATTCAATCTGTTTTTGCGCCGTGCTGGTGTCCAGTCTGTGCCGGTACGCGCCGTCAGCCCAGTGTCGCGGCTCACTGTAGTGTGCCCTCGCCACATACTGGCCGAAGTGCGCAAGCAAATCTATATGGATTTCGAAGCGGCTGGTCTTAGCGTCGCTCATCTGCGGGTCGACCGGACGCCGCAGCGCGATATGGCCAGCGCCTGTGTCACGGTAAATTGCCCGCCCGAACTGCGTTCGGTATTGATGTCGCAAGCACGTCAGCTTAGCGCTTACCCAGGTGTGTACCAAGTGCAGTGGGGCGATCGCCGTCATATTGCTTTAAACTAGCAGGGTTGCGCTTACCGGATTTTTTAACCCATGAATGTTATTGATTGGCTCACGCCCTGGGAGCTCTCTCCGACGTTGCTGCTGATGTTTTTCGTGGGCGGTTGGTTGTTTGTACGCGGAACCCGCGTGCACCGGGTAGGGGGCGTGCGCCAGGCCTTTTTCTGGATAGGCATGGTTGTGCTTTACCTATCCATGCATACTCGCATCGACTACTACGCCGAGCGCATGTTCTTCATACACCGGTTGCAGCATCTGGTGCTGCACCACCTGGGGCCGCTGCTGATCATGGGCGCCTATCCCGGGCAGGTCATGAGGGCGGGCTTGCCCATGTCGTGGCGCCTGCGCCTGCGTGATTTCCGCCTTAGCAAGCCTGGTCGTATCCTTATCGCGGTTCTGACCAATAAAATACTGGTGCCGGTGCTGTTCGTGGTGCTGGTGCTGGGCTTCCTGATTCCCACCGTGCAGTTCTATTCCATGCTCGATTGGCGGTTGTACCGCTTCATGAACTGGTCGGTTGTCATCAGTGGTTTCATGTACTGGAACCTCATCCTGGATCGCCGTCCAAGTCCGCCGGCAGTATTGTCGCCAGGTGGGCGCATTATTTCCCCGGTCATTACTATGGTCCCGCAAATGGTTGTGGGCGCCATCATTACGTTTACTGAATACGATCTCTATCCCATCTTTGACTTGTGCGGCCGGGCAATACCCGGCATGACGGCAGTCATGGATCAGGCGATAGGCGGGCTGACCATGTGGGTGTTGGCAGGCTTTGTCGAGGTGTTCGGTTTGTTGTTTGCCCTGGCGACGCTTATGCGCCTGTCCGCCAAAAATCGATTGCCCAATAAACAAGACGCCTCGCGGGCGCGGCAATCGGTGGCGGCGCCCGTATCCTGACCCCGTCTTTGCGAATATATGAATGGCCGTTTCACGTTTAGCATTGTCAACTACCCGTAGCGCCAAACTTATCTGCGCTAGCTTGATTTCGGCACTATGCTGGTCGGCGCCTATCCATGCCCAGCCCATGGGCCTGCCCAGCATGGGGTCGGCTTCTTCGGCAGAGCTCAGCCCTTCACTCGAGCGTACGCTGGGCGACGCCATTATGGAGCAAGGACGGCGCGATCCTACTTATATCGCCGATCCCGATGTCAGCCAATACTTGACCGATATGGGGCGCAAGCTGGCGGCGCAGGCTCCTGTCGGTGTGGGGCAGCGTATTACCGTGTTTGGGGTGCGTGACTCGCAGATCAACGCGTTTGCTTTGCCAGGCGGTTATATCGGCGTCAACAGCGGCCTGGTGGTCGCAGCGCAAAGTGAATCTGAACTGGCTTCCGTGGTGGCCCACGAAATCGGCCACGTGGCGCAACGCCATATTGCCCGCGGCATGACGCAGCGCTCGCAAAGCAGCGGCGTCATGATGGCGGCCTTGGCGGCTTCCTTATTGGCGGCTTTGATGGGTAGCGGCGATCTGGCGATGGGTGTTGCCGCATTTGGCCAGGCAGCGGCGGTTGATCGGCAGCTGGGTTTTTCCAGGCAAGCCGAGCAAGAAGCGGACCGTGCCGGTTTCGAAATGGTGCGCCGTGCCGGTTACGACCCGCGCGGCATGGTGCGTATGTTCAAGCAATTGGCCAACGCATCCAGGCTGAACGAGGGTATGGGCGGCGGCAGTTATGTCAGCACCCATCCCTTATCCATTCAACGTATGGCCGATATCGAGAATCGAGTCAGCGAAATGCCTGTTATGCATGCCAAAGGCGATGATTCATTTTGGTACATACGCGCCAAGCTGAGGGTTGTTCAGGCGCGTGATAGCCAGTCAATGCGTAATGCCATGGATAAACTGCAGTTGGATGCAAAGCAAGCTGCGGGGGCGGAGCAGTCTGCTGCCTGGTATGGTTTGGCTTATGCCGCTTTCCAACGAAAAGACTTGGCCGGAGCTGACCAGGCTTTGAAAAATGCCCAGAAAAACGGCAGTTCCCCTGAAATTGCTGGTTTGGCGGTATCGCTGGCGTTGCAGCAAGGCGGTAATGCCCAGGCATTGAGTGTGGCCCAGGCTGCCTGGGGGCGTTGGCCCGATAGCCAAGGCATTGCCTTGGCCAAGGTCGAGTCTTTGCAGAAAACAGGCCAGGATGCCGAGGCCGTATCGTTCTTGCAGCAAAGAATCAAGCAATGGCCCGACATTCCGCGCTTTTACCAGTTGCAGGCGCAAAGCCAGGAGCGCTTGGGGGACAAGGTGGCCGCCCGCCGCACCATGGCGACTTATTACGAGCTTACAGGGGCTTTGCCAACGGCGGTCGAGCAGTTGCAGCAGGCGCGCAACCTGACCAAGGATTTTTATATTCAATCCGAGCTCGACGTCAAAATACGCACACTGAAAGAACGCCTGAAAGCCGATCGTGAGTTGCTGGAACGTTTCAAGTCCTAGGGGCTTTCGGTTACCATACGATTCTTATGGTCGTCACCACAAGTGACTGCCTTGCGAGTTATTCGTATTCGAAGTCGTCGCTTACTAAAGGAGTTGTTTATGTTCAAGAATAAAATCAAAGCAGCCTTGGCCGGATTGGCACTCGCCCTGGCATTGCCAGCCGTACATGCTGCGCCCCAAGACAAAGAACTGATCATTGCTACCGATACGGCGTTTGTGCCGTTCGAGTTCAAGCAAAATGGCAAGTACACAGGCTTTGATATCGAGCTGTGGGAAGCCATCGCCAAACAAGCCGGGCTCAAGTACACCCTGCGCCCCATGGATTTCAACGGCATCATTCCGGGCTTGCAGACACGCAATATCGATGCGGCGCTGGCCGGCATCACCATCCGCGACGACCGCAAGAAGGTCATTGATTTTTCAGATCCCTATTACGAAAGCGGTCTGGCCATTTTGGTAGACAAGGACAACACCAATATCAAAACGGCTAAAGACCTGGAAGGCAAGACCGTTGCGGTGAAAATCGGTACGGCAACCGTCGATTACCTGAAGAGCAATGTTCCCAACGCCAAGCTCAAGCTTTTCCCCAATATCGACAACGCATTCCTTGAGCTGGCCACCAGCCGGGTCGATGCGGTCGTGCACGACACACCCAACCTTCAGTATTTCGCTAAAACGGGCGGCCAGGGCAAGGTCAAGGTTGTAGGTTCGTTGAAAAGCGGCGACTTCTACGGTATTGGCTTCCCCAAGGGTAGCGACTTGGTTCCTGTCGTCAACAGTGCCCTGAAGGCAATCCATGCCAATGGCCAGTACGACGCCCTTTATCAAAAGTGGTTCGGCCAAAAAGCAGATCAAGTCAAGTAATCTTCAGTTGACTGGATTGTTACGGCGATCGAGTGTATGCACACTGGGTCGCCGTTTTTGTTTGACGGTGGGAAGTTCTTTGAGCTTTGCGCCATGTTTTCGAGGCAATCAACGTGATATTTGAATGGTCTGCCATTTGGGATGCATTGCCCAGCCTTCTCGAAGGCACAAAAATGACGATACAGATCACCTTGCTGGGGTTGATCGGCGGGACTATTATCGGTTTCCTGTCCGGTGTTGTGACAACCTACGTGAAGGTGCTGGTTACCTGGAAAACATCGGCGATTGCCGTGGCAACGCTGGTTGTGATTTATGCCTTGCTGAAGCTGGCTTCATGGGTCGGGGTCAACTATCTTGCCGGCGTCCCGGACTGGGCATGGTGGGTGCTGCAGGCTGCTATTGTGCTGGGCTTGTTGTGGCGCTTTGCCGCTTATATCCCTGTGGCCCTTTCGTTTCTGGCGCAGGTCTATATCCTGCTCATACGCGGGACGCCTATCGTTGTCCAGGTCATGTTTATTTATTTTGCGCTGCCTTTGATTTTCGGCTGGCGTATCGACGCCTTATTGGCGGCTATCTTTACGCTGGTGATCAACTCGGGCGCATATATCGCCGAGATTGTGCGTGGCGCTTTGTTGTCGGTGCCCAAGGGGCTGAAAGAGGCCGGGCAGGCCATGGGCTTGCCGTTCTATAAGATACTGGTTTATATCATCGGGCCTGTGGCGTTGCGCCGCATGATTCCGGCCATGGGCAATCAGTGCATCATCAGCCTGAAGGATTCGTCGCTATTCATCGTGATTGGCGTAGCCGAACTGACCCGGCAAGGGCAGGAAATCATTGCCAGCAATTTTCGTTCGGTTGAGATCTGGGGCGCGGTTGCCGTGATCTATCTTATTCTGACCGGTATTATTGCGTTGACCCTGAAGTTTATCGAACACAGGACGCAAATCGTATGAGCATCGTCGAATTTAAAAACGTCGTTAAGCAATTTGGGGCCAGTACGGTGCTCAATGGCATTGACCTGAGCATCGAAAAGGGCGAAGTGGTTGTGGTGGTGGGGCCGTCGGGCTCTGGGAAGTCCACCTTTCTGCGTTGCATCAACGTACTGGAAACCATACAGGGCGGCGATATTATCGTTAACGGCCTAAGTGTGCGCGGCAGTCCTGGTCAGGTGCGCGAGCTGCGCCGCGAGGCCGGCATGGTATTCCAGCAGTTCAATTTGTTTCCCCAGCTTACCGCGCTCGAGAACGTCATGTTCGGGCCTGTGCATACGCGTGGATGCCCGCGCAAGCAGGCCAAGGAAGAGGCCATCGCCTTGCTGGGGAAGGTCGGCCTGGGGGAAAAGGTCAATCATTACCCCGGCGAGCTTTCGGGTGGGCAGCAGCAGCGAGTTGCCATTGCCCGGGCGCTGGCGATCCGTCCCAAGCTGATGCTGTTCGACGAGCCAACTTCGGCTCTGGATCCGGAATTGCGCCACGAAGTGCTGAAAGTGATGCAGGACGTCGCCGAAGGCGGCATGACCATGATCGTGGTCACGCACGAAATGGAGTTTGCCCGCAAGGTGGGCAGCCGCTTGATCTTCATTGATGGCGGAAAAATCGCCGAGGATGGCCCGCCCAGCGAACTGCTAACCAATCCGCCCAGTCAGCGTCTGAAGGATTTCCTGCAGCACGTTACCTGATCAGGGCGTATGGTTGGCCGGGTCTTAACGGCTTACGCGCAAGGTGCGTGTGGCGCTAAGTTTTTTCGTGCCTTGCTGCATTATTTTTACCGTTACCTGGCGTGCGGTGAACCCTTCAGGCAGGGGAATCGCACCATGCGCATGCGTGTATTGCTGTAGTTCAATACTGAAGGGCGGCAAGTCTATCGTGGCGGTTTTGCCGCTGGGGTAGCGCCCGGCGACGGTCAGCTCGACTTCGCCGGCAAACGTATCTGTTTTGCCTTTGTCTTGCATGACCAGGATCTCGTAAACCAATTGCCCAGCATTGTTGCTGAATGTGGCTGCGCGAATGCCTGGTGACGTCCCGCGTGGGTCGGGCGGCATGGCGTCGGCAAAGAGCTGCAGATCGGCGGTCAGCTTAGTGACTTGTTCTTTGGCCTGCTTTAGCTCAGTAGCCTGGGTTTCGACGGTAGAGCGGGCTACTTTCAGATCGTGGCCTTGCTGGTTAAGCTGCGACTGCAAGCGCTGCTTGTCCATATTGCTGCTGTTCAGGTCGTAGTGCAGCTGTTCGGATTGTTCTACCGTAAGCCGCGTGGGGCCATAGCTTTTCTGCAAAAACAGCAAACCGCCGGAGCCCAGCACTATTCCCGTCAGCATTAACACCAGCCACCGTGGTATGCGCCGTGCGCGGCGGTTGTTGCCGTATGCCGTAGGCTGGAAGACGCGGCGGTTGGACGATCCGAACATGGGCATTTATTTCCTGTATTGCAGGACAACGGAAATCAGTGAGGATCCATTGCCGAAAAACCCTAAAGCATAAACTGTATTTATGGTTTGGGCACGAATTGAGGGGCTTGGTTTCGTCTTGGCAGGTTTTGACACACTGAATCTATTTGTGTCTAAAGTGTAGCGCGGGTGATGGGTGTGCGCTAGCACTGTAGCGCCTGATCCAGTTGAGCAAGGCGCTGTGGCGTACCTACATCTACCCACTTACCGGTGTGACGCGCACCCGATACTTGTCGTGCAGCCATGGCTTGTCGCAGCAGAGGAGCCAGCGCTGCGGCTTGCTGTTGGGCGATGCCCTGGAATAGCTCGGGGCGGTATATGCCTACGCCAGCAAAAGTCAGCGCCGTTGCTGTGCCGTTAGCGGCTTTATCAGTGATTTCCCCGGAAGAATGCAGCTCGAAGTCCCCACTGGGGTGCTGCGGGGGGTTATCGACCAGCAGCAGCCAGGCCTGCGTAAGCTGGCTCATGCAGGCAACTGCCGATTCAGCCAAGGCGGGATCCCAGTCGCACCAGACATCGCCGTTGATGACCAGAAACGGTTGCCCCTGGAAAAAAGGTAGCGCCTGGGCAATGCCCCCCGCGGTTTCCAGCGCCTTGGATTCGTGCGAATAGGAAATGCATGCACCGTACTGGCGGCCGTCGCCAAGGGTTTGCTGTATCTGCTCGCCTAGCCAGGAAAGGTTGATGACCAGATCGGTAATGCCGGCACGCACCAGGCGTTCTATGTGCCACACGATAAGGGGCTTGCCGCCCACTTCCAGCAAGGGCTTGGGCGTATGGTCGGTAAGCGGGCGCATGCGTTCGCCGCGCCCGGCGGCAAGAATCATGGCGCGCATCAGAACGTATATCCGCTGACAACCTGACGGTTCTCGAGTTTGTCCAGCAGCCTGAGCAAGGGGCGGAAAACGTTGTAGCGTCCGGCTACCTGGCGCACATAGGTATTGACGCGAGGGATATGGTCCAGGTAATGGTGTTTGTTATCGCGGTATGAAAGCCGGGCAAAAACACCCAGTATGCGCAGATTGCGCTGCAGGCCCATCCATTCGTAAGCGCGATGGAAGTCGGCAAAGTCGGCTGGTACGGCAAGCTCCGCTGCGCGGGCGGCTTCCCAGTAGCGTATGGCCCAGTCCAATTGCTGCGGCTCTTCCCAGGTCGTGCGCGCGTCCATGACCAATGAGGCAATGTCGTAGCTAAGTGGGCCGACCAGAGCATCCTGGTAGTCGATAATGCCTGGGTTGCGATCAGCTTCGCCTACCATGAGGTTGGGTGAATGGAAGTCCCGGTGAACCAGGACGCTGGGTTGTTTTGTGTTGTCGGCAATCAGGGCGGCAAAGGTGTCATGCAGCACGGCCTGCTCGGCTTCTGACAATGTGATATTGCAATGGCGTTGCGCATACCACTCCGGAAAAACTGTGAGTTCCTGAGCCAGGCGGTCGGCATCGTAGGCGGGCAAGCCGGTTGTCGGCGCTTGCTGCATGCGCACTAGCGCAGTAATTGCATCGCGATACAGTTTTTGAAGGTGTGTATCGTCCAGGCCGGCTTGTATGGCCTGATAATACGTTTGCTCGCCCAAGTCGGAAAGCAGCAGGAAGCCTTGTTGCAGGTCTTGCGCCAAAATGGTGGGCACGCTTAGGTTGGCTTGTTCTAGCAGACCCGTTACGTGGATAAAGGGGCGGCAATCTTCCTGTTCGGGGGGCGCATCCATGACGATGACTGTCCCTGAAGGCGTTTGAAGGCGGTAATAACGTCGAAAGCTCGCGTCGGCGGATGCCGGAGTTAATGACTCAATGTCCAGATCGTGGCTGCCGGCAATGCCCTGTAGCCAGTTTTTTAGGGTTGGTAGACGGGATTCGGCGCTGGAGTTCAAGGTTTTTTTTCCAAGATAAGGGATAGAAGCGTGTTAATTGGCCAGCCTGTGAACCATGTACACGCCAGCTTCTCTATAATACCGGGTCGCCAATCATTACGGGTCGGCAGTTGTGCCAAAATATGGTGAGTTTCTTTAGAGGGCAAATTACTCGTGCGTTTGGTTTGGTGGACAATTCTTTTAGCTATCGCTGGTGTGTCGGCGGCGCAGGCACAGCAGTCTGGCGCCAGCGCTGATGCGCGTGCCTCCATGCCGCAGTTGAAGGTGGCCCCCAATCTGCAAATTCACCGTAATATAAAAGACGAAGACATTAGTTCGTTTCTTGTTGGCGACAAGATGGAATCTGATCCTGACGGCCTGGTAAAACTTACAGGCAAGGCCGAAGTTCGCCGGATTGATTCAGTGGTAAAGGGCGACTACATCGACTACCAGCGGTCTACCGGGCAAGTGCGGGTACGCGGCAATGGGTTGATCATGCGCGATGCCAACATCGTGACCGGTCCGGAAGTTGACTACAACATCAATAGCGAAACCGGCGAGGTCACTGACCCGAACTTCTGGCTGGGCGCTACAGGTGGCAGCGGCAAGGCCACACGGGCTGACATCCTCAGCCGCGACCACATGAGGCTGACCGACGTTACTTACTCGGGTTGCCCTTGTCCGGATCCGTCCTGGTATATCAAGTCGTCCCGGGTCGATCTGCATTATGAGGACAACGAGGGTGTTGCGCGCAATGGCGTCCTGTATTTCAAAGATGTGCCCGTCTTATATTCGCCATACCTGACGTTTCCTATACGCAAGGAGCGCAAGTCGGGCTTTTTGATCCCAACCTACGGTACATCAAGCTCTGGCGGGTTTGAGGTATCGGTGCCGTACTATTTCAATATTGCACCCAACTACGACATGACATTGACACCGCGCTACATGGCCAAGCGCGGTACACAACTAGGCGGCGAGTTCCGTTATATGGGCCCAAGCTACAGCGGGCAAGCCTATGGCACCTACCTTGGCAACGACAAGGTCGCCGATAGAAAGCGCTGGTATTATGGTTGGCAGCATGCCCAGAGCCTGGGCGGCGGCGTGAATGCATCGTTCGATGTACGGCATGTGTCGGATGACGATTACTTCCGCGATTTTTCTTCGCTGGGTCTGAACGAAGCGACAAATACTTATTTGCCAAGCAACGCCGGCCTGAGCTGGAGCGGCTACAAATATTTCAATGCATCGTTGTATGCCTACTCTTACCAAACGTTGCAGGACAGTACCTCTAGTTACCTGACGCCCCAGTACAACAAGCTTCCCGAATTGTATGTGCGCGGTGCGCGTTATAACTGGGGCGGCTTCGATGTCCAGTCGGATAACTATGCAACCCGGTTCGAGATGCCGTTCTATTCGGGCAGTATAGATAAGTTCAGCTATTACAAGGATAACCGCGTAGCCCCGAACGGAACGCGGTATTCTTCATATACCACGGTGGCCTATCCTATTGTGCGAGCGGGCTGGTACGTAACGCCCAAGGTCGGTCTGCACATGAGCCAGTACAACACTGACTGGTTTCCGTCGCAGCTGCCTCAATATGTGGGCTACCCAAAAACCCAGTCGCGTGTACTGCCCATCATGTCTATCGATTCCGGCATGACTTTCGAGCGGGACGCGAGCCTGTTCGGTAACGCTGCCATCCAGACACTGGAGCCGCGGGTTTATTATTTGAACGTGCCGTATACGGATCAGTCGCAAATACCCGTATACGACACCGGTATCGCGTCGTTCAATTTTTCCCAGGCTTTTGACGAGAATATCTTTAGCGGTGGCTGGGATCGTATCGCTGAAGCCAACCAGGTTACTGTTGGGCTGACCACGCGCTGGCTGGATGCCGACAGCGGTTTCGAACGCCTGTCGTTGTCAGCTGCCCAGCGTATTTATTTTTCAGATCAGCGAGTTACGTTAGGCGTGGGCGACAAGCCCCGTACCGACAAGAAGTCTGATTATCTGGTTGGCGTCAATGCGGCGCTTACCGATACTCTGAACGTGCGCTTCGATGCGCAGTTCAATCCCGAGTCCAATGAGCGCAACCGTATGACGGCAGGCTTTCGCTGGGAACCCAAGCGTTTGGCGACCTTGTCGGCGTCGTATCGTTACGAGCGTGATCCACGTTACTACACTGATCCGAATTTCAGCGATGCTAACGACAACACGCGTGATCAGGTCAGTGTCGCCGGCCAGTGGCCCCTGACCAACAAGATTTACGCCCTTGGCCGCTACGACTATTCCTTGCAGGAAAAGCGCAGCACCCAGTCGATTTTCGGTCTGGAATACAAGGGCGATTGCTGTTGGGTGGGCCGGGTCGTGATGCAGCGCTACGCCGTATCCAGAGAGCAAGTAAATACGGCCATGTTCTTCCAGCTGGAATTGTCCGGTCTAGGGTCGCTGGGTACTGATCCCATGAGATTGCTAAGCGACCGGATTGCAGGTTATCGATCCATTACCCCACCAATACCCGAAAAAACCACCTTCGAGAGGTATGAATAATGCGTAGTGTGCATGCTAAGCGCCGACTAGTGTCCGTTTTGATTCCAATTCTGGGCATAGCTTCGTCGGGCGCTGCCTTAGCTGCCAAACCGGCTGCCAAAACAGTCGAGCCCGCACAACAGTCTTCGCAGTTTGTCGATGGCATTGCCGCAGTCGTGAACCAGAAGGTCATTACATTGCAGCAGCTCAATACCGAGACACACCTGGCTCAGCTGCAATTGCAGCGCCAGAAAATTCCTGTGCCCGATGCTGCTACCTTGCAAAAGCAAGTGCTGCAGCGTTTGATCATGGAAGAGGTGGAGCGCCAGGAGGCTGATCGTCTGGGTATCCGTGTTTCCGACGCGCAGGTCGAGCAAGCGGTCCAGACCGTTGCCCAGCGCAATAAGCTAAGCGTTGCCCGTTTGCGGCAGGAAGTCGAGAAATCCGGCGTTACCTGGGATGCATACATGAAGAACCTGCGCAAGGAAGTGCGTATGGATATGTTGCGCCAACGGGCGGTTGACAGCACCATCGTTATTTCCGACGCTGAAGTTGATGCTTTCCTGAAGAATCAGGGCGGGCAGTTGGCGGTTGCGCCGCAGGGACCTCAAGGGCAGCAGCCCCAACAGGCGCCTGTGCAGCAAAGCGGGCCGCAAATTTTAGGGCTGGCTCAGATTCTGGTTGCTGTTCCCGAAGGCGCTTCATCGGCTCGGGTTCAGGAGTTGCGTAAAAAGGCTGAAGGGCTTCTGGCTCAAGTTCGCGGTGGCGCCGATTTTGCCGGCGTAGCGGCGGCATCGTCCGACGATCCTCAAGCCCTTAAGGGCGGCGAACTGGGCGTAAGGCCGGTCAGCGGCTGGCCGGACTTGTTTGTGCAGGCCACCGAGAACCTCAAGCCCGGCGAGACTAGCGGTATTATCCAAAGCGGCAATGGCTTTCATATCCTGAAGGTCTTGACGCGCGGTCAGCCTAAGGGCGCTCCTGCCGCTGCTCCAGGGCAAGCGCAGGCCGCGGCGCAGGCGAATCAGCCGGTGCAGCAACAAGGCCCCATGATGGTCACGCAGACTCACGCCCGCCACATTCTTATTAAAAGCTCAAAGGTCATGTCCGACGCCAAGGCCGAAGCTCGTCTGAACCAGTTGCGCGAGCGCATTGTCAACGGTGAGAAATTCGAGGATGTGGCCAAGCGCTCGTCCGAAGATACTACGGCGCCGTTGGGCGGCGATCTGGGCTGGCTGACTCCAGGCGAAACCGTGCCTGCATTTGAGCAAGCCATGAATCAACTGGAACCTGGCCAGATCAGCCAGCCTGTGCAGTCTCAGTTCGGCTGGCATCTGATCGAGGTGATCGAGCGGCGCACCAAAAATATGGAAAATGAATTCAAGCGCATGCAGGCGCGCCAGATTCTATTCCAGCGTCGTGTAGAACCCGCTTACGAAGACTGGCTCAGCCAGTTGCGTGGGCAGGCTTATATCGATAACCGCCTTGATCCTCAATCGAACCGGAACCGTCGCTAATTTTATGGTTCATCAAGCACGTAAACGTTTCGGCCAGAACTTCCTGGTCGACGAAGGAATCATCGAATCCATCGTGCGGGGTATCGCGCCTGAACGCGGCGATACCGTCATTGAGATTGGTCCCGGCCTTTCGGCGTTGACCAAACCGCTGCTGCAGTCGCTGGACCGCCTGACCGTGGTCGAGATCGACCGGGATCTGGCGGAGCGCTTGCGCCGCCAGTATCCTGGCGATAAGTTGACTGTTATCGAGGGCGATGCGCTGCAAGTGGATTTCGGGTCGCTGGGAACAGATCTGCGCATAGTCGGCAACCTGCCTTACAACATTTCCAGCCCTTTGCTATTCCACCTGATCGACTATGCCGATCAAGTGGTGGACCAGCATTTCATGCTGCAGCGCGAAGTCATAGACCGCATGGTGGCCGAGCCCGGAACGGGCGACTATGGGCGTTTATCGGTCATGTTGCAAGCGCGTTATCGCATGCAGAAGTTGTTCGATGTCCCGCCCGAGGCTTTCAACCCGCCGCCGCGGGTGGTGTCGGCAATAGTGCGCATGATGCCTTTGCCCGAGTCCCGCCTTAGGCCGCAAAGCCAGGATGCCTTTGAAAAGTTGGTGGCCAGGGCGTTTACCCAACGGCGCAAAATGCTGCGCCGTTCGTTGAACGACTGGTCGGGCCTGATCGATTGGGATGCTTTGGGGATTGCGCCCACGGCGCGCGCCGAGGAACTGTCGGTAGCCAAGTTTATTGCTCTGTCCGACAGTCTGGTGGCGGCAGGCGCGTTGAAAGGCTGATAGGCCGCTCAGCCGAAAAACCAGTAGCAAACGGCTATGGATGCCAGAACGCCGGCCAGATCGGCAAGCAGGGCGCAGCCGACGGCATGGCGTGCCCGCTGTATGCCGACGGCGCCGAAGTACACGGCCAGTACATAAAAAGTGGTTTCGGTGCTGCCTTGAACAGTAGCGGCCAGTAATGCCGGAAAGCTGTCTACCCCAAAGTGCTGCATGGTTTCGATCAGCATGCCGCGTGCGGCGCTGCCAGAGAACGGCTTGACGATGGCGGTGGGCAGCGCGTCGACAAAACGGCCGTCCAAGCCGATTGCATGGACTGCCCACCGGATGACATCCAGCAGGGCATCCAGCGCACCCGAGGCCCGTAATACGCCGACGGCGCAAAGCATGGCTACCAGGTAGGGCAACAGGTTCTTCGAGATATCGAAGCCTTCCTTGGCGCCTTCGATGAAACATTCGTAGACAGGCACTTTTTTCCTGGCTCCCGCCAGTAGAAAGGCCATGATGATGCCGAAGAGGGTGAGGTTGCCCATCAATGATGAGGTGGCGCTGATCGCAGCGGTGCTGAGGCTGCCAAGCAGGGCCATGAGACTACCCAGCGCCAGGGCGAGTGCGCCTCCCCAGGCCAGGACAACTGGGTCGTATAGTTTGAGCTTTTGCATGAAGGCGACGGCCAGCAGGCCCGCCAGGGATGATGCCGTGGTTGCCAGCAGTATGGGCAGAAAGACCATGGTGGGATCGGGTGCGCCTTGCTGAGCCCGGTACATGAAGATGGTGATGGGCAGCAGGGTTAGCGACGACGAGTTCAGCACTAGGAATAGTATTTGTGCATTAGTGGCTGTTTTGGGGTCTGGATTCAGCGTTTGTAGTTCCCGCATGGCCCGCAGGCCTATGGGAGTGGCGGCGTTATCCAGGCCCAGTCCATTGGCGGCAAAGTTCAGGGTGATTAGGCCCAGGGCGGGATGACCGGCCGGAACTCCCGGCATAAGGCGCCCGAATAGCGGTGTCAGCAGGCGGCTTAGCATTTCTATCAAGCCTGCGGCTTCGGCGATGCGCAGGAACCCCAACCATAGCGTCAGGGTGCCGAACAGCAGAACCATCAGTTCCACCGATAGCTCGGCCATATTGAACAGGCTGAGCACCATGCGAGAGAATATTTCCGCATCATGCAGGGCCACCCACTGGTACAGCCCCGATATCGAGGCGATGATGAAGAAGGCGAGCCAGAGGGTATTAAGCATGTGGGGAGCGCTGTGTAGTGGCAGAAGGCAATTGTCGCAGAGTATGGCGATGGCTGGGTAGCTTACAGCGACCCCGGAAAACGGCGTAATCCAGCAGTGCCGGGGCTATTGGCTGGCAATTCTGTAAAATGCATATCATTTATAGTGGCTTGAACCAGCACTCAAGAACAGGAACAGATATACAAATGAGCTTCGACCCCCTTGGATCCTTGCTGGTTGCCATCATTATGCTGCTTATCGGTACGATGGTTAACCGCAAGGTTTCTTTATTGTCCCGATACAACATTCCAGACCCGATAACCGGGGGAATGCTATTTGCCGTGGCAGCTTCGTTGCTGCTGGCTATCGGTGATTTCAAGGTTACATTCGAGCAGCCTATCAAGCCCATATTCCTGCTTATGTTTTTCAGCGGTGTCGGTTTGTGTGCCGATTTGCGGATGCTCAAACGCGGCGGCAAGGCGCTACTGTTGTTTCTCGCGGTGCTGCTTCCGTTCATCGTGCTGCAAAACGTGGTGGGCGTGAGCGTTGCAAAAATGCTGGATCTTCACCCGCTTTTCGGTCTGGTGACAGGCTCGATCACCTTGGTTGGCGGGCATGGCACAGGAGCTGCCTACGCAGACCGTTTTGCAGAAGTGAATAATCTTCAGATGGTCATGGAGCTGAGCATGACCATAGCCACAATCGGGCTGATCCTTGGTGGCATTATCGGAGGCCCCATTGCTCAATACTTGATCAATCGCTATAAGCTGCGCTCGTCCGCCGAGGAAGCCGCGGAGACGCATGAATTTGAAGTCCCGGCAACGTCAATCAGTACCGTCTCCGCCCTGGGGGCGCTGGCAGGGATATTCACCGCCTTGATTGCAGGGCAGTGGCTTGCCAATCAGTTTTCAGGCGGGGACATTACGATTCCCGCATTTTTAT
The DNA here is from genome assembly GCA_035514715.1 of Candidimonas sp. Classification (GTDB taxonomy): domain Bacteria; phylum Pseudomonadota; class Gammaproteobacteria; order Burkholderiales; family Burkholderiaceae_B; genus Pollutimonas. Next base: position 10,437 of record DATJCP010000145.1, on the reverse strand, counting down.
GGTGCATGCTGATTGGCATTGCCATACGCAACTTGCTGCCGTTTGCCGGTTTCCAGTTTGACGATAGAGCGGCCGACCTGATATCGAATGTCTGTTTGTCGCTATTTCTGGTCATGACCATGATGACCTTGAATCTGGTGGACGTCGCGCTTTCCGCAGGCCCATTCTTGCTGATCATACTGGCTCAGATGGTGTTCGTTTTCCTGTACGTCGTATTTGTTTGCTTCCGTTTCATGGGGCGCGATTACGAGGCTGCCGTCACATCGGCAGCGTTTGTCGGCTTCAATTTGGGGTCGACGGCCACGGCAATGGCGAATATGCAGGCAGTCACGTCCAAGCACGGTCCGGCGCCCACCAGTAACTTGATTGCGCCATTGGCGGGGGCTTTCTTTGTGGACATCATGAACGCATTTGTCTTGACTGGCATGCTGGCCCTGCCTTTCATTGGAGGTTGATGATGAGATCCATTTTTGCTTGTCTATTCATCAGCCTGCTGACTGCTTGCAGTCTAGGCCCCGATGCCGATACGCTGCGCGCCGGTGTCAGCGAACGCTTGGAGCAGGCCTTGCCTGACGGCGTCATCAAGATTGCCAGCCTGAATCGGGTTGGATCTCAGGCCGATACCAAAGCGCCGGCAGGCGAAACACGGCGAATTGTCTACTTTGATACAGAGATCACGCTCGTCAAGGATATGGATTTTGGCGCCTGGAATGCGCCGGGCATTGCGGGATTCATCTCTGCGCTTGGGGCAGGTCCCAAGGGCGTCGAGGGCATCGTTTCTGGCGGGAACAAGGCTGGGGATGTGATTCGGGCTCATGGAACCGCTCGATATCGCCTGGATGGCAAACAGTGGGTGGCTGTGGTGCCCGCGGGATACCAGCCGCCAATCGCGCCGGCCGTGGTGACGGGGGCGGCACAAGGCACAGGAGCCATGCTTGCCGCTCTACGTAAAGTGGTAGACGCGTTTCCCAGGGATGCATCCCCGGCCCAGCATGCCGCAATTGAAGAGGAACTTGCCGTTGCCCAGGCCAGCATACGTGCGCGCTTGGCCCGGGTGTCAGATGGCTATGCCATCGCGGCAGGCGCCGAGCATGGGCAGTACCTGCGTATGGCGCGTGCATTGTTCAACGATCCCAAGACCCGTGCTGTGCCGCTGATCACCCGCGGCGGTGAGGAAAATTTACAGCTTTTACGTGCAGGAAAGGTTGCCCTCGCGCTGGCCCAGGGGGATGCCGCGCTTGATGCCTACAATGGGACAGGTGCATTTCAGGGGCAAGGGCCGCATGTCGTGCTGCGGGCTATTGCTAGCCTGTATCCCGAGCCTGTCCATGTGCTGGTCAGCGCCGACAGCAAGCTGGCCTCGATCGGCGATTTGCGCGGCAAGCGCGTAGCCATCGGCGAGGCAGGTTCTGCTTCGCGGACGACGGCGGTGCGCGTACTAGAGGCGCACGGCCTTGAGCTTAAAGATTTCGTGGCGCAAGAGCTCAGTCTTAACGTAGCGCTGCTTGCACTGCAAAAGAAAGAGACAGACGCTGTATTGCAGGTGATCGGCACACCGGCCGATAGCGTGCGCGATTCCCTGATGGATATGCCGTTGCGGATACTGCCGATGGCAAAGGGCGCCGTGTCCAAGCTTACTGATTCGAAGGCGGGCTATTTCCCGTATACGATCGCGAAGGGTACCTATCCCGGGCAAGGCCAGGATGTTCAAAGCATCGCCACAGCAGCGCTTTTACTGACGGATACGGCCTTCTCTGATGCTGAGATCTCCGCGCTGACGCGCAGGATATTTGGGAAAGGCCATGATTATTCGGCGCTCGGCAGTGCGCAGGGCGCGCAAATCTCTGTTGCTACAAGTCGCTTGGGCCTTTCTGTACCCATGCATGCGGCTGCGGCAAAAATATTGGAAGGAATGTCGACTGTGCCGCAGCCGCCTGAGACTCAGGCGGCGCCAGGGACGGTGCAATAGTCAGCTAATCAATCGACCTTGATGTTGGCCTCTTTCACAATGCGGGTCGCTTCGTTGACCTCGCTGCGCATGAATGCCGCGAATTGGGCTGACGTCATGCTCATGGGTTCGGAGCCAAGCGTACGGAATTGCTCGTGCAGAGCCGGGTCTTGCAGTGCTGTGGCGACATCTGCTTGAATCTTGGAAACAATGCTGTCAGGTGTGCCGCGCTTGGCCCACAGGCCGAACCATAATGAAAAATCGTATCCAGGGATGCCGGCTTCGGCAATGGTCGGTACATCGGGGAAAATGCTTGAGCGCTGTGCCGTGGAAACACCAAGTACGCGCAGGCGGCCGTCTTGTACCAACGATAGGGCTGCCGAAATAGGTGAGAGCCAATAGGTGATGCGCCCTGCGGCAGCATCCAGATTGGCTGCGGAGGCGCTGAGGTATGGAATATGCACTGCATCGATATCGGCGGCCAGCCTGAGTTTTTCTGCGCTGAAATGGGTGGCGCCCCCTAGGCCAGCTGAGCCGTAATTCAGTTCGCCAGGTTTCGATTTTGCCAAGGCCACCAAATCAGCAACGCTTTTTATGCCCGTTGTAGTCCCCGTCACGAGTACGCTGGGTTGTTTGGCTATCGGCGTTACATCGATAAAATCTTTTAGCGTGTCATAGGGCAGATTGCTATGCAGCGCCACGCTGATAGCCTGAGCTGAAGAGTTGATCAAAAGCGTATGGCCGTCTGCCTGTTCAGTAAGCACGTGTCCGGCGCCAATGCCTCCACCGGCACCCACGCGATTCTCAACAATCACAGGTTGGCCCCAGATCACTGACAGTTTCTGAGCGACAGCGCGGGAAATGATATCGCCGCTGCTACCTGGGCCACCCGTAGTGACCAGGCGGACTGGTTTGCTGGGGTAGTCTTGCCCAGAGACGGCTGGCGCACTGGTTGAAATGCCGAGCGCGATTATTAGTGCAGCGGCTATCCGGAACGGCTTCATTTTTCAACTTCCTTAAGTAGAACTCATCGAGGGGAGGGACGGTATAGTATCCGTTTGCCCAATAGAAGGAAAACTGAGCATATGCATACGCCGGCCAGCAGCAACCCAACCACCTCAAATGCCATGGGTCCAGACCACCCGTCGCTATTGGACGACTCGCGTTACGAGGCGCAAAAGGCGTTGTATGACTTCCATTTGCAGGAACCGCAAGAGGTGTATGCCGCGTTTGGCTATATCAATAACCATATAAAAGCGCTGAAGGAATACGGCGATTATGATAATTCGCGGATCGTGATTGTTGCCCATGGCAATGAGCTTCACGCCTTTTCCCGGCTGAATCAGCACCTCTATCCAGACATGTATGAAACATTGCGTGAGCTCAGAGAACTGGGGGTGTGCATCCGTCTATGTCGTAATGCAGCCAGATCGCGCGGCTATGGCCCCGATGAGTTCTACGATCTTATTACTGTGGTGCCGGCGGCCGTGATAGATATCGCCAAATGGCAGGGCCAGGGTTATAGCTATATGTTGGCTGGCGTTAAACATCGTCTTACCAGGGAGGAGCTTTTGGCTGGCCATCCTATTCCCTGAAGAACCAATGCTTGAACGGCTCGGCGTCCAGGCCTGCCCTGACATACCAAACCTTGCGGGCTGGGTCCCACTGTGCTCCCATGGCCTTGACGGCATCTTTATCCGCGTAAGGGACCTTCAGGTCGACACGGGTAGGGGCGACGGGTGTTTCTTGTGACTGTTTTTCCTGGACAGCCGCGTTGGCTCGAGCGCGTGACGACGCCAATTGCATTCTTTTTATGAAAGGGCTGCGTTTCTGTTCTTCATCGGGCGATACCAGTGTCAGGCGTAGTTTCGTACGCGTGGCGCCTACATAGAACAGGTTTTCTTCCTCTTCCTTGTGAGGGTTCATGATGCTGGGGAATTCTTCGCTTTCCAGAAACGGCAGAATCACATGGTCGAATTCCTTGCCTTTTGAGTCGGCAACGCACTCCAGGATGACAAAACCTTTGCTTTTCCTGGTGGCAACAAAGGCATCGGCGGCACCTGTCCATTCAGAAAACTCCCGCAAGTTCATGCCTGATTGCCTCGCAACCGTAATAAAGCCCTCTACTGATTTTGCAACCACCGATGCGTCGTGGGGGTGGACGTAAATGCGTTTGGCAAGCGCTTCCAGATCTATTTGCAGGCAGACTTCGCTCAGTACTTCATGTGCCGGCATGTCGGCGTCTATGCTTTGCATATAGGCAACGGCATTCGAAATCCGAACTTTTGCCTGGTCTTGCCCGTGCCGTTGAATGTGGCCGCTGAAGAAGGTGTTGAGTATGGTTGGATCGTTGACGATATCGTCCTTGGCTTCCTCCATGTCTTTAGGCGATAGGGCCAGTTCGCCGAAAATGGCCAGCGCTTCGACGATAGCCTTTTGGATGGCTGCCGATATGACTGAGGCCAGATTCTTCAGGGCAATGGCAATCATGCCGCGCAGGAAAAGGATTTCTTCGCGCTGAATATAGCCTTGCATGCCGTGGGTCCGGTAAGCAATATTCGCGCGCATCAAGGCATTTTCGATGGCAACGGACTGGTGCCGGTCGCGCAGCAGGATGGCACAGGCTTCCAGGGGGTGTTTGCCCGCTTTCCATTGTTGAATGGCTTCTACGACACGGGTGGCGCAGGCGTCGGGCTCGTCTTGCGGATAGTGTAGTTGGGCAATGTCGGTAACCAAGGGCAAGCCGGACTCGACTGGCTTTTGTTTGAAAGCTTGCATGGCATAGGCCAAGTGGGGGCCGTGGCGATACGTCATGGTCAATGGGTAGCGAACTGCGGCAGGCTGCCTGTCGGCGAAGCGATGCCTCAGGTAGCTGTCATCGGCCCCCAGGCTGGAGTGGATCACCTGGTCCTTGTCACCAGCGCCGACGAAGTACAGATTATCTTTGTCCAGTAGCGCTTCCAGGATGCGGAACGAGGCTTCGTTCAAGTCGTGCAGTTCGTCGCCGGCAACCAGCCTGTAGTCTGGCAGCACATCCTTGCTTTCAGGGAACTCACTGAACTGGCGTGCAAGGTCGTAGGTGGCATCGAATGGGCCCCGAAAGCGCGCTTCGTCAAAGCTGCCCAGGCGCAGACGCTCATACTCCAGCGTCCAAAGGTAATCGACCAGGGGCATTTCCAGGCGCGCAGCGGCGTCTTCCGGCCCGATGTCGTATTCATTTTCTTCCAGGGCCATCGTGGCCTTCAGGCGTAATTGGTATTCCAGAAACTGGCTGATGGCGATGTTATGGGTCCGGATATCCAGATATTCGATGGTCTGGCCATAAGTCAGGCTGACGCTTTCTATCGCAGCAAGGGCTTGTGTCCTGAGGTCGTGCGCCAGCCGCAGTGGCAATACGTTGATGCCTTCAATGGCCTTGAGCATTTCAAGGGAGAACTCATCAAATGTGCATACGTGGATTCTGGCTGCAACGGCTGGCGGAATGCCTATGTCTACCAGGCGGGTTTTCATGACGCCCTTGGCTTCCGGCGTAAAAACCAGGGCCAGTATTTGTTCGGGCGGCAGGCCCCGGGCAATTGCCTCGCCGATTCTAAGGGCCAGGGTCGTGGTTTTGGCGGCCCCGGCATTGGCCTCGATCAGCGTGACCCGGTTCTGGGAAAGCTGTATGTCTTTTTGTTCCTGAGTGGGAATGAGCCTGTGCGGAATAAAGCGCACAGGGTTGGGGGGGCTTATCATTAAGTGGTCTCCAGGACGCGAATCTTACCTTGTGGTGGAGCGGCCTTTGAGTTACTAATCGATACGGGCTTCCTTGACCATCGCAGTTTACAGTAACGTATCGCGATAATGTCGGCGCGGTGCCCGGGCAGGTGCAGGCAGGCCCAGTAGTGAAACAGCGACTTCGTGTTATTTGAACCTTGCAAGGTAGACATCAATGGCTATTCTGATTCTGGGTTTGGTGATTTTCCTGGGTACACATTCGGTTCGTATTTTCGCCGACGATTGGCGTACGGCCCAGCGTATGCGCTACGGCGAAAATGCGTGGAAAGCCATCTATTCGCTGGTCTCCATCATCGGCTTCGTGTTGATTGTCTGGGGCTTTGGCATGGCGCGGCATGAGCCCATGGTGTTATGGGCGTCGCCCATCGCCATGAGACATATTGCGGCGCTATTGACGGCTATCGCCTTTGTTCTGATAAGCGCTGCGTATGTGCCGCGTAACGGCATCAAGGCAGGTTTGCATCATCCCATGCTGCTGGGCGTGAAACTGTGGGCTTTTGCCCATTTGCTGGCTAATGGCACGCTGGCCGACGTGATCCTGTTTGGTAGTTTCCTGGTCTGGGCGGCATTTTGTTTCAGGGCTGCCCGTCAACGCGATAAGGCGGCAATGACGGTATATCCCGCAGGTACAGCCACGGGTACGCTTACTGCCGTAGTCGTGGGGCTGGTCGTATGGGCTTTGTTTGCCTTCTGGTTGCACAGTTTGCTGATCGGCGTGCGGCCATTTGCTTAATCGCCTACACCGCTGCCTATTATGAATACGTTATCGCCGTCAGCCCATCAGGTCGACCTTGATGCCTATCTTGAAAGAATAGGTTATACCGGAACGACATTCGCCACACTGGATACTCTGCGTTCAATTCACCTTTTGCACACGCAGGCGATACCCTTTGAAAACCTTGACCCTTTGCTGAATAGGCCAGTGCTTCTGGATTTGCCAGCTATTGAGGCCAAGCTGGTGCGCAGCCAGCGCGGCGGTTACTGCTACGAACACAATCAGCTTTTCGCGCATGTTCTTAGACGGCTGGGCTTTACCATTACCGATTTGGCTGCCCGTGTGCTGCTGGCGGAAGCCGACTACACCCTTAGTCCTCGATCTCACATGCTGTTGCTGGTGCGGCTGGATCAGCGCCGGTATATTGCCGATGTTGGTTTTGGCGGCAATACCCTGACCGTGCCGCTGCTGATAGACACTGAAGCGGCGCAAGAGACCCCGCATGGCACATATCGTGCTCTGCACGTGCAAGGCGATTTTCTGTTGCAGGTTTTGGTGCAGGGCGAGTGGCAGTCTTTATATCGATTCGAGCTGACGCCGCAGTTTCCGGTCGATTATGTAGCAATAAATCACTATCTTTCCACCTGTGATGCTTCGCATTTTCGTCAGTCTCTTTTGTTGGCGCTGGCTACCGCTGGCGGTCGCCACACCATGTTCAACGATAAGCTGACTACACGTACCGCCGATGGAGAGCTTGAGCGCATACAAGTCGGCAGTGCCGATGAGGCGGCAGGACTGCTGCAAACTGTTTTTGGTATTAACGTGCCAGATCGAAACGCTTTCACCACAGCATGGTCCCGAATCCTTCCAGAAAAAACTGCATAATCGGACACCTCGACCTTATCTTCAATACCCACAGCGCAATCCGGTTTTACCAAAAGGAACTTGATATGAAAGCTTGCTCTTATCGCGCCGCAGTCACGGCCATTTTTGTTGCCGCGTTATTACCCATTGGCGCTGCGCACGCTCAACTAGGCGACTTGCTTAAAAAAGGAACAGAGAGCGGATCGTCCGGCAGTCTGGGAAGTCTGGGCGATATTGGCGGCATGTTGTCGGGGCAGTCGGTTTCCCCCAGCAGCACAGGCAATGTTGCCGGCGTGCTGGAGTTTTGCATCAAGAATAATTATCTTGGCGGCAATAGCGCGTCCTCGGTGAAAGATTCGCTATTAGGCAAGCTCCCTGGCAAATCGCCTTCATCCGATAGCGGCTATACCAGCGGTGTCAAAGGCATACTGAATAATGGCGACGGCAAGACGGTGGACTTAAGCGGCGGCGGCTTGAAAGAGCAGGTCACCAAACAGGTTTGCGATAAGGTTTTGTCGATGGGGAAATCCTTGTTGTAGATAGGCAAGCGCCTTGAACGATGCACGGATAGTAGTGAGCATTCCGCACCAGACTCTTACTTTTATCTCAAGAGGAGCAGCGAAGCGGATGTACTCTGTTTCAACTGCCAAGAACGGGGCGGGTGAAACAGAGGGCAGCGCCTGCACGCCTCGAGGTTTGCACGTTATACGTGCAAAGATCGGTGCAGGGCAGAAAGATGGCGCCGTGTTCGTTGGCAGGCGTCCGACAGGCGAAGCATATTCATCCCAACTGGCTGCCAGGCATCCTGAGCGAGACTGGATACTAAGCCGCATCCTTTGGCTATGCGGTCAAGAGCCCGGGCGGAATCGATACGGCCAGGTCGATACCATGCGCAGATATATTTACATTCATGGTTGCCCGGATGAGTGCCCGATCGGCGTGCCGGCATCCCATGGCTGTATCCGCATGAGGAACGCAGACATCATTGAGCTCTTCGACTTGGTCTCTGCCGGTACGCAGGTTTTTATTCATGAAACACAGGATGCAGCGTGATGGCGCATATACGTAATTTTCGCCCAGGCGATGAGCTTGTGTTGCGCGCTATTTTTTTCTCGTCGGTTCATGAACTGGCTTGTCGGGACTATTCCGCCGCACAGCTGGACGCCTGGGCGCCGCTGGAATACGACCAGCAAGCCTGGCAGGAGCGTATTCGTGCCATACAACCTTTTGTTGCCGAGATCGATGGCTGCCCGGTCGGTTATGCCGACTTGCAGGCTTCGGGGTACATTGACCACTTCTTTGTCGCGGGTTCCCATGCGGGGCGAGGTGTGGGCCGGGCACTGATGGCGCATATTTTCCGGCAAGCGCTACAACGGGATATCGCCGTGCTTTCGGCTGATGTCAGTTTGACCGCCGAACCCTTTTTTACCCGTAACGGTTTTGTCGTGGCCACCCGTCAAGAGGTTTTGATTCGTGGTGCTATCTTGTCCAACGCGTTGATGAAGAAAGAACATCAGCAATTGCTTAAGTAATGTAGTGCTATATAAGGATATACAGTGAGCGATCTTTCAGTTTTTCCCATTACCAAGAAATGGCCTGCGCAGCACCCCGACCGGATACAGCTTTACTCATTACCAACTCCTAATGGCGTCAAGGTCTCCATCATGCTGGAAGAGGCTGGGTTGCCCTATGAAGCTCATTCGGTTCACTTCAGCACCAACGACCAGATGACGCCAGAGTTTTTATCGCTCAGCCCCAATAACAAGATCCCCGCAATCCTGGACCCTAACGGCCCTGATGGCAAACCGCTGCCATTGTTTGAGTCCGGTGCGATATTGATTTATTTGGCAGAGAAGTCGAAACAGTTCATACCGCAAGATGCTGCTGGCCGCTACGAAACCATCCAGTGGTTGATGTTTCAAATGGGCGGCATAGGTCCCATGTTCGGTCAATTAGGCTTTTTCAATAAATTTGCCGGGAAAGACTTTGAGGACAAACGACCACGCGACCGCTATGTCGCAGAGTCCAGGCGCCTGCTTGGCGTGCTTGACCAGCGGCTTGAAGGCCGCAGCTGGATTATGGGCGATGCCTACACCATTGCTGATATCGCCACTTTCCCGTGGGTACGTAACCTGATAGGTTTTTACGAAGCGGGCGACTTGGTGGGCATTTCGGATTTCGCCAACGTTACACGCGTGCTGGATGCGTTTTTGGCGAGGCCTGCAGTGGTCAAGGGGCTGGTCACTCCCAAGCGGGACTAGCCTTCAAAACCTTATTTCTACTGAAGGCGCACTGCGTTGGGCCGCACCGTGATAGACCGCTTCGATGTTGTTGCCGTCAGGGTCAAGGACAAAGGCGGCGTAGTAACCCGGGTGGTATTCACGCAGCCCAGGTGCGCCGTTGCTTTTGCCCCCGTTGGCTAGTGCCGCTGTGTGAAACGCATCGACCATGGCTTCGTCTTGGGCCTGGAATGCCAGGTGATGGCGTCCTGTTAATTCCCCGTGCGCCGCTTCGCTATCGGCAGAGGATACGAATAGTTCGTCGACCCAGAAATACCCATTGCCTTCGCCGCCCATGGGAATCCTCAAAATCTTGAAAATGCTTTCGTAGAATTTTTGGCTGGCGGCGAGATCCCGTACGACTAGCTGTATGTGATCAATCAGGCGGCCACGATGCAGTTCTTGGGTTTCCATGGAACACTCCTTTAACGGTTGGCGACAATAAAAAGTCTGGGGAAGGGCAGCAGCACAGTGCCGTCAGCTAACGTTGGATACGCCTGCGCTATCGCTGCCTTATAACGAGCAAGGAATGCATCCTGTTCGTCCTTGTCCAGCTCGTCTAGATAAGGCCTCAGGGCAGATCCCTTGAACCACTCCAGCACTGCCGAGGCGCCTCCAGCCAGAGGGTGGTGGTAGGTTGTTCGCCATACATCGATGTGGGTGCAGAGGGGTTGAAGCAGCTCGTAGTACCAACTGGCGCTATGCCTTGCTGGCAGTTTTTTCGATGCTAATTTTCCAGCCCATGGCCCATCTGCCGCTATTTCGCGCAATAGCCTGTGGGCTGGTTCTTCCAGATTATCGGGTGTTTGCACGGCCAGGCAGCCGCCGGGCGCAAGCTTGCCAAGCAGGCGGGG
>DATJCP010000144.1:0-8822 GCA_035514715.1 Candidimonas sp. | reverse complement strand
ACGCTGTAATGCCGGTTACCGCCAAAGCTAAAGCAACCTGCTGCATACCTTTAAACATTTCAATACTCCTGTAGTGCTTCATTAGCTTGTGTGGATCGGTTAAAAATAGTTGGAATAAAAGGCAATCAGGCGGCGACGAGCGACAAGGGACGCAAGGCCCGGGGACGCCCAGCCGGTTCTGGCAACACCAATGATGTTTCCAGATCACCGCCATAAAGCTCATTAAGAAATACGCCGCTAAGCGCATCGACTGAACCGTCGAAATGAATACGTCCCGACTTCAACGCCACTACTCTTTCGCAGTAGCGCACGGCGTAATCCACCTGGTGCAATGTCACCAGGACTGTTTTGCCGTCTTTCTCGTTGATATCGGCCAGAATCTCCATCACCTTGCGCGCAGACTCGGGGTCCAGCGACGCGATGGGCTCATCGGCAAGAATGATTTCAGCGCGCTGGGTTAGAGCCCGGGCTATGGCGACGCGCTGCTGCTGACCGCCTGACAACGTTGATGCCCGGCGATGAGCATATTCGGCGAGCCCCACCCTTTCCAGGGAGGCCATGGCCAGCTCTTTTTCTTCAGCGGTAAACAGACCCAGGCAGCCGCGCCAGCGCGGCACGCGACCCAGGCAACCCAACAGCACATTACGCATTACGCTCAATCGCCCTACCAGGTTGAACTGCTGGAAGATGTAGCCGATATCGGCCCGCAGGCGGCGTACTTGACGGCTAAGATTGCCATCGGCCTGCAGCGGACGACCTAGCACTTCAATTGAGCTCGCTCCTTTAGTATCGCCACAGGCCAAGCCAGACAAGTGACGCAATAGCGTGGACTTTCCCGACCCCGATGCACCAATCAGCGCAACCATTTCGCCAGGCTGGACTGACAACCCCATGTCGAATAACACTTGCTTGCCGCCGAAGCTCTTATTCAAGCCGCTTACCCGGATCACTGAGTTCATTCATGTATCCCCAAAAAGCCAGACGACACAAGCCGCCTTCGATGACCAGCATCTTAGAGACGGCATGTGACGTAGGGATTACGTGGGAATGACAGTTTTATGACGCGCCAGCCAGCTTGGCCGAGCCACCGATATAATCCTGAAGGAAAGAAAAAAACAGCAAGCCAGTCGGCCCCGCCACATGAATGACTTAAAGGACTTCAAAAGATGGAACCCTTAGCGTTTGACCACCTTGTTTTAATGTTGAGGGATCGCCTGACAGACCTGGCTCCCCAATTTGAACAAGATGGATATACCCTGACCGACTTGGCTATCCATAACCTGGGTTCGATCAATCGCCTGATTACCCTGGACAGCACCTATATCGAGCTCCTGGGGTGGCCCCAAGGCAAACCGCCGGCGCGCAAAGAAATTGCCGATTCGCCAGAAGGCCTGGATGCCCTTGTCTTCCGTACTGATAACGCCGAGCAAACCTTCGAATACCTAAAAAGCCTGCAGTTTGCCGTCAACCCGGTTCAAAGGCTGGAACGCGAGCTGGTAGTGGACGGCGCAACACATATGGCGCGCTTTGATACTGTAAGATTTTCAGTGCAACCTATACCAGGACTAAGGGTGTATTTCTGCCAGCACCTGACACCAGAGCATGTATGGGTCGATCAGTTTACGCAGCATGGCAATGGCGCCAGAAGCCTGACAGACATTGTCATAGCAGCAAAACAGCCGCAATCCGTGGCACAAACCCTTGCCACCCTGACCATGGCCGGTATCGATAAGGACGGCGACGACAACTACGCCATCACACTGCCCAATCTTCGCCTCTGCGTCCGTTATGATGCCGCAACGCCAGAATCCAAAATTGTTGACGCCTTGCTCGCCGACAGCAACGGCACCGCCCGAACATTCAATACACGGCTAGACTGAACATTTCCTTTTACAGGAAAATCCTGGCCAGCCCCTTGGTCACCGCATCCACGATCTGATCCTGGCGGCGCGAGATATGCGCCGTAATCAGTTTTTCGGTTGCCTCATAATCGCGTGCTTGTATGGCATCCAGCAGCATGCCATGCTGATGCTGCGTAGCCTCGCGGCCCACGGTATCCATGGAAACCCAGCGCATGAAACGAATACGCTGGTGTATCCATTCCATCAGTTTTACCAGCTCTGCGTTACCGCTCATTTCGGCAATTTTCAAATGGAACCCTTCGTCCAGCTCGACCAGCTCTTTAACTGGCGTAGACTTTTCCACTGAATGGCTGTGCTCGCAATAGCGCCGCAGTTCTTGTATTTGTTCGTCACTGGCGCGCTCTATCGCGTAGCGGCAGCATTCTTTCTCCAGGGCCAGTCGCGCCTCGTAGAGATTCTTCATTTCCTGCACATTCAGACTCTTGCGCACATAACCACGGCCAGTGTCGTCCAGAAAACCCTCATGCGCCAAGGTCATTAGCGCCTCCCTGATGGGGGTGCGGCTAACTCCCAGTCGATTGGCCAGCTCGACCTCGTTCAATTTTTCTCCCGGCTTGAACTGATATGAAATAGCCATATCGCGCAGTTGCTGCAGCACTTCGTCTCCACGCTGCCCTCGCGCTAAAGAAATGACCTTGACATCCATTGTTCTGCCGCCTTTTGATAAAACCACTATAAAAACCCAGTCTGATAAGAGAAAACACGTATTCAACACTGTATTTAACTCTGTATACTAAAACAAATACACAGTTAAGTTAGAAAAATACAGCGCTGGCTTTACCGGCAGCTACCTCAACCAAAGGACCTTGAATGTCGACTAAATTAAACGGCGCAGACGCAGTCGTTCGCATGCTGCAGCTTAATGGCGTAAAACATATATTCGGCCTTTGCGGAGACACCAGCCTTCCTTTTTACGACGCCATGGCCAGGCTGGATCATGGCATAGACCATATTTTAAGCCGCGACGAACGCAGCGCCGGCTATATGGCGGACGCCTATGCTCGTGTAACCGGCAAGGTGGGTGTATGTGAAGGCCCCAGCGGCGGCGGCGCAACCTATTTGCTGCCTGCACTGGTCGAAGCCAATGAATCGTCGGTTGCGGTGCTGGGCATCACCACCGACGTCTCGGTCGTATCGCGTGGAAAATTCCCACTTACCGAACTGAACCAAGAGGCCATGTATCGCCCCTTGACCAAATGGAATACGACCATTGATCTTGCCAGCCAGATTCCTGGCGCATTCCGCGGTGCATTTCGCGCGATGACAACAGGCAAGCCTGGGTCCGCCCATATTTGCCTGCCCTACGACATCCAAAAACACGACGTCGACCCAGCTGATATCTGGGTACAAAAAGAACATGCCACCTTCCCTGCCTTCCGCTCTTGCGCTGATCAGCGCGACATAGAAAAGGCCGCGGAAAAACTGGTGGCGGCGCGTTCGCCCGTGATTATTTGCGGTGGCGGCGTGGTGCTTTCTTCGGCTTGCAACCAGCTTGAAGCGCTTGCCGCGCTATTGAGCGCGCCAGTCTGCACCACGGTTAGCGGCAAAGGCAGCCTGGCCGACACCCACCCCTTGAATGCCGGTGTTGTGGGCTCCAACGGCGGCATACTTTCGACACGGGAAGTCGTAAAAAACGCAGACCTCGTGCTGTTTATCGGCTGCCGCGCCGGCTCCACCACCACCGAACACTGGAAATACCCAAATAGCAGTACTCCGATTATTCATCTGGATTCAGATCCCTTTGTCATTGGCGCCAACTACCAAACCGAAATCGGCCTCGTCGGCGATGCCCAGGTCAGCCTGGAGGCCCTTGCCGCCGCAGTTCAGGCGCGTATCGGCGACCGTCCCGACAACAGTGCCGATGGCTATGCCATTGTCAAAAAAGCGCGCACCGAAAAGCAAGCCTTCTTCGCCTCCCTGGCTTCATCCCTAGACACCCCTATCAAGCCCGAACGCGTCGTCGATGCACTTAACCGCATGTTGCCCCCCGAAGCGATCGTGGTTGCCGATCCAGGCACTCCTTGCCCTTATTTTTCCGCTTACTTTAACGCCCCTCAATCCGGCAGGCACTTCATCACCAACCGGGCGCACGGCGCGCTGGGCTTTGCAATGGCTGCTGGCATTGGCGCATCAATCGGACGCCCCAATGCCACCGTGGTGTCTGTTATGGGCGACGGCAGCTTCGGCTTTACCTGCGGAGAACTGGAAACCATAGGCAGGCGCAATATCCCCCTGAAAATGATCGTGTTCTCAAACTCTGTTTTTGGGTGGATCAAAGCCAGCCAAAAGGCAGGCTATTCTGAACGATATTTCTCGGTCGATTTCAACCGAACCAATCATGCCAAAGTCGCAGAGGCGTTCGGAATCAAAGCTTTCCGTGTCGAAGACCCCGCAAAGCTGGACGAAACCATCAAAGCGGCACTAGCATTTGACGGCCCCGTACTAATCGACATTATTTCCCAGGAGCTTCAAGATACCGCAGCCCCAGTCAGTCAGTGGATGGGCTGATTATCAAAAGGACATGCGCTGCTAACTAACCAGAAGCGCATAATCATCTATCAACAATTAGCTTTCAAGCTAGCAAGCACTCGCTACAAAAACAAGGAAAATCGATGACTGGATTCTTACCCAAGACAAGCTCAGCAGCCTTTCTGTTCAAAATTGGCGCAACATGCCTGCTAGCACTTTCCATCACGGGTGTCGCCAATGCCGACGAAGCCCCGATCAGGCTGGTTGTGCCCTTTCCACCCGGTGGCAGCACCGATATTGCATCCCGCATTATTCAGCCCAAACTTGCAGAATTGCTTAACCGCAATGTCATTGTCGAAAACAAACCCGGCGCAGCTAGCCAGATAGCAAGCCAGTATGTTGCACGCTCAAAACCCGACGGCAACACCTTGCTGGTCAGCTTCGACACGCACGCCATCAACCCCATCGTAAAGTCGGATTTGCCCTACGATACCTTCAAAGACTTTCGAGGCATTGCATTTGCCTTACGTTTTCCGCTCGTGATTGGCGCTTCCGAAGCCACCCCCGGTAAAAACCTGAAAGAATTCCTGGACACAGCCAAGGCCCAGCCAAGCAAGTTTAGCTATGCGTCGACAGGCGCCGGGTCCTTGAACTACCTTGCTGCCGAAGATCTCAAGCGCCAGGCAAAAGTCGATATTCTTCATGTTCCGTTTGGTGGCGGCGGGCC
The DNA here is from genome assembly GCA_035514715.1 of Candidimonas sp. Taxonomy (GTDB): domain Bacteria; phylum Pseudomonadota; class Gammaproteobacteria; order Burkholderiales; family Burkholderiaceae_B; genus Pollutimonas. The sequence continues at coordinate 3,704 of DATJCP010000144.1, read as the reverse complement.
AGCTGTGCAAGCCGTGCTGGGCAATGTCGTGAACTTTACACTGCTAAGCTACGCGGCAATGAAGGCGCAGATTGCTGCCGGCAAGATCAAACCTTTAGCGGTAACAGGCACCAGCCGTCTTCCCGACCTGCCCGATACACCCACAGTGCAAGAATCCGGCTTCCCCAGCTACGAGGCCTACTCATGGATAGGCATATTCGCCCCTGCAGCGACACCGGACAACGTAGCCAACACGCTGACCGCAGGCTTCCAGAAAGCGCTGAACGACAAAGAGGTCAAGCAAAAGCTGACCGCTCTGGGTTTTGAAGTAATAGGTACCGATGGCCCCAGTGTGGATAAATACACGGTCGAGCAATACAAACGCTGGAGCCAGTTTGTGAAAGAAACCGGCCTTTCGTTAACAAACTAAGCCATAGTCGTATTCAAAATACACTGCCAGCACACAATACAACATGATAAAAAAGAAGCGCCTGCGTTTAAACGCAGGCGCTTCTTAGTTTGGACAGCCCCAAAAAACAAACTAGGCTGACCGCAAGCAAGCTTGCTTTACTTAGTTGCCGACTTCGTAATGGCGTTGCCCGCTTTGCTTATATCTTCACCGGCGCCAGCCATGGTATTGCAGCCAGCCAAAGCGAAACAACCCAACAGCGCCAACGAAGCAAGAAGTTTAGTAGCCATGTTTTTCCTTTCGAAATACAGGTGTTTTTAATGACAGGTAAGAAAACTCTAACGCGAGACTAACCGATTTTTACGTGAAGCTCGCCCAAGCCAGCAACTGCACCGACCATGGTGTCGCCAACGACGACAGGCCCCACGCCTTCAGGCGTACCGGTGAAAATGACATCGCCGGCTTTAAGCTCGAACAAACCCGATAAGTAAGCAATGGACTCGGCAACATTCCAGATCATTTGCGACAAATCGCTGGACTGTTTGACTGCACCATTGACGCTTAACGATATCGCGCCAGAATTCAGTGTGCCGACTTGCTCGCGCGGATGCAATGGCCCGACTGGCGCCGATTGATCAAACGCTTTACCGACTTCCCATGGACGACCCTGCTTCTTGGCTTCGCCCTGCAAATCGCGGCGTGTCATGTCAAGGCCAATACCGTAGCCCCATACACATGCTGCCGCCTGCTCGATGGTCAGGTCGCGGCCGCCTTTATCCAGGGCGACAACCAACTCGATTTCGTAATGCAGATTAGCCGTCTTGGGCGGGTAAGGCATCAAGCCTGTCTGGCCGTCTGCCACATTAAGCAGCGCATCGGCGGGCTTGCAGAAGAAGAAGGGATCTTCACGGCCGGTAAACCCCATTTCCTTGGCATGCTCGGCGTAATTACGGCCTACGCAATAAACACGGCGCACGGGAAATACGGCGTCGGAACCGGCCACTGGAATCGCCGCAACGGGCAATAACGGAATGACCGTATTCATTTAATTACCGCCTTTCACGTAGCGATCTGCACCGTCGCGAATTTCTTTAAGCGCAGATTCCGGGCCTTCCCAACCCTTGACCTTGACCCACTTTCCTTTTTCCAGGTCTTTATAGTGCTCGAAGAAATGCTGGATGCGGGCCAGCTCTTCGTTAGGCAGATCTTCCGGCTTCTGGATGTGGCGGTAAGGAGGGTAAAGCTTGTCGACTGGAACGGCCAGCACTTTGGCATCGCCGCCCGCTTCATCGTCCATGATCAACACGCCGATCGAACGACAACGAATGACTGCGCCCACTTGTATGGGAAACGGAGCCAGGACCAATACGTCGACGGGATCCCCATCGTCGGAAACAGTTTGGGGAATGTAGCCGTAGTTGCATGGGTAATGCATGGCGGTCAACATAAAACGGTCCACAAAGACAGCGCCGGAGTCTTTATCGACTTCGTACTTGACCGGGTCCGAATTCATGGGGATTTCGACAATGACATTGAACTCTTCTGGCAAATTGTTGCCGGCGGGCACACGGTCTAAGCTCATGCTTCTTTCAACCTTAAAATATAAATGTAAAAAAGATTAGGATTGACCGGAACCGCGTTGCGGCCGGTCGGAAGTTTGCGACAAATCGACACCAGGAATCGGCGCGCTGTCAAAATATTCGTCAAGCTCGGTATCCGACGCGGAATGCGGCTGCTTGGACGAGGTGCCCTCGGATGGCGGCGATGCCGGAAACGGCATGGCGCCAACGGCATCTTCGTCGTATGTGAATCCGGCGGCGCTGGCTGCAAGCGGAGCGTGGACTGGCTTGATCACATGGGCTTCGGGCAAGCTTTCCACATCGATAAGCGTTGGGTCGCCACGTGTATCGGCTGCAGGCAAAGCCCGGTTCACAGGCAATACGGGCAGCATACCCGCCACGCCCGAGGCCAGGCGCCAATGCTTCATGGCATCGGCCGGACGGCCAAGACGGTCGTACAAATTACCCAACAATGCATGAATACGCATATCGCTGCGGATCTTCATGCTGCGCAGCAGGTAATGTTCGCCCTGCCCCCACAACTCACCTATAAGACACAGGTTGCCCAAGGTAGCAAGCAAAACGGAGTCTTCGGGATGCGTCTTGAGCCAGACTTCAGCCTTGCTTAAGCGGCGCGCGACATGCTCGGGCGGACACTGGGAGTAAGCACTGAGCAAGCGCGGCTCTAGTTTGACGTTGATCGCCGCTTCCAGAATCTTGGAGGCCTCGTCGTAGTTGCCTTCGGCATCTTGGATGGCAGCCGCTGCCAGTGCAATATCCGGCAGGCAGCGTTCTTCGGCTTTCAAGTCGCCCCAGATGGCTTTGAAGCCTTCAGCACCCCCGGCTTGCAGGCGAGCCGCCGCCGAGGTTTCGATAAGCTGCAAGGCTTCGGCCCTGTCGATCACACCGCGCCGCGACAGCAAGCGCGTCAGTTCGTAGACACGATCCTGGTTGCGCAACTGGCGATGAGCGCGCAGTAGCAAGCGGGTCGCATGGAAATAGCGCGAACTGGCATCTTGCAGTGGCTGCAATAGCACCAAAGCATCTTGCGGCCGATTTTGATCCAGGTACATTTCAGCGGCAACCGTAGCGGCCGCTTCACGCAAGCGCGGATCGGAACCGGCGCTTTCCTGCGCCAGGGCCAGGGCCTGGTCGCGGCGGCCGTACTCGCCCAAATGGTGCGCAGCCCGGGCCGAAGCCAAACCCGCCAATACTTTGCGGCTGCTGGAGCGGGTACGCCCCAACAATTTGGAGAGCTCTTTTTCAGCTTCTGTATAGCGTCCTTCCAGAACGTTAATCCAGCCGTTTTCCAACAGCTTGTAGTCGTGGTTCTGGGCGCGCAGGCCGCGCCACGAGCGGAAGCGCTCAGGGCCTGATGATATCCAGGCCAAGATACGCAACAGCAAATACAAAATAGCAAAGCAAGCCAATATCAGCAAAACGGCCAGGGTGAGCGATAGCTCGATGCGCCAGGGCTGTGCAACGATCAGCACATTGCCGCTGTGGTCGCGCAAAACTAGCGCCAGCCCAACCGCGGCTACGAATACCAGCAGTGTCCAAAACCATGTTCTCATTGCTTACCCCTGTGGCGTAACTGGCGCCGCATCGGCAGGCGGTACAGAAGGAGGCACTACAGGCTCGGCCTGCTGCGCTTCATCGGTTTGCGGGCTTGAGTCCGACCCAGCTTCCGACGCCTCTGGTGTTGCATCGGATGTGGTTGAGTCGGAAGCGCCGTCCTGGGCGGATTTCGCGCTGGC
>DATJCP010000143.1:0-1961 GCA_035514715.1 Candidimonas sp. | reverse complement strand
GCCGCTTTGGTGCGCGCCCGGCCTTTGGCGGCCGAGCCTGCCTTTTTGGGCGGCGCGCTTTTCTTTGCCACCGCCTTCTTCTTGGCAGGTGCGGGCCCCCCCTTGTTCAAGCTGCGCTGCAGCATCTCAGTCAGGTCGAGGATTTTGGCGCCGCCTGCCTGCTCTTCCTCGGCTTCAGGCTGAGTGACGGATTCCGTCTGGCCCGCTTCCACCTTTTCCTTTACCAACTGCAGTATCTGTTCCTTGAATGAGTCAGTGAAGTCCGAGGGCTTCCATTTGGCGCTCATATCGTCAACCAGTTGTTCGCCCATCGCCAATTCTTTTTCGGTCAAGCCGGTGGACTGAGTGCCCTCAGCCGGCAGGTTCAATTCGTCCCACGTGCGTATCTCATCGCCCCAGCGCAGCAGATTCAGGATGAGCGCGGGGCCGCAAGGCATCAGAACGGCAAGATGCTGCTTCGTCTGGATCACCACCTTTGCGATTCCGACTTTCTGTGTCTTGCGCAAGACTTCGCGCAGCAGAGCGTAGACTTTCGCACCCTTGTTTATCGGCGAGATGTAGTAAGGGCGTTCAAGATAGATAAACGGAATTTCCTTCAGCGGGACAAATGCCTCGATCTCGACGGTCTGGGTCGTCTTGGGGTAGGCGGCGCTGATTTCCTCTGGAGACAGCACCACATACTGGCCGTCCTCGTATTCGATTCCCTTGACTATATTCTCGCTCGTAATTTCCTTGCCAGTGGCCTTGTTGATGCGCTTATAGCCCACTGGATCCATACTGCGTTTGTCCAGCCAATCGAAATCCAGGCCTTGATCGGCGGTGGCCGAGTGCAAGGCAATGGGAATATGAACCAGCCCAAATGAAATGGCGCCTTTCCATAAGGCCCGCTTGCTCGATGGCGCTGCCATGCGCGGCTCCGTGAGGGTAACGATGTATTGCAGCAAGTATCATGCCATCGGCGCCCAGAACGCCTAAGAACGCTTCCGGAAAGCGCTTGAACCGCGGAAGCGTTTCCCTTCGGTATGTCCGAAGAAGTGTATGAAAGTGACAACACTGAAGCCAAGGGTAAACCCGTAGCGTTTTTCAGGAAAAGACCTTGTTTGTTGTTGAACTCCAACACTTGCCGAGAAATCACAGACCTTTTCGAACAGCATCGTAGCCAGCCGCCCGGAATTTTGATGCAATAGCTCCAACTTCCCATCGCGGAGTTATAAAGAGCAGCAGCACTCGTTTTGGAAGTCGCTGCTCTGTTTACTCAAATCTACGGAGATTTCTTACATGAAAAAGACTCTGCTCGCTGCTGCTCTGATTGCTGGCTTCGCTGGCGTCGCCCAAGCAGAAACATCGGTTACGCTGTACGGTATTCTGGACGGCGGTATTGGTTACAACAAGGTTAGCGGCAACGACAGCCGTACTGCTACTCCTGGCGCCAGCATCGACGGCAAGAGGGTTGGCATTATCCAGCACATGCAAGCTGGTAACCGCTGGGGTCTGAAGGGCTCTGAAGATCTGGGCAATGGCCTGCGCGCCGTGTTCCAGCTGGAAAGCGGCTTCAACTTGACAAACGGTACGTCGGCTCAAGGCGGTCGCTTGTTCGGTCGTCAAGCAACGGTGGGTCTGGCTGGTGATTCCTGGGGTCAATTGGACCTGGGTCGTCAAACCAACATCGCTTCCAAATACTTCGGTTCTATCGATCCATTCGGTACCGCTTACGATCAAGCCAACATTGGCGTCGCGTTCACAGCAGCAAACACCACGCGCTACGACAACATGGTCATGTATCAATCGCCTAGCTTCTCCGGCTTCCAGTTCGGCGTCGGTTACTCGTTCGATGCATCCGGCGATCAAGCTTATGACCGCGAACTGCCATCCGGCTACAACACAAAAGATGCAAACCAGAAAGCCGTCACAACCGGTCTGCGCTATGCTAACGGCCCAGTCAACGTTGCTTTGACGTACGA
>DATJCP010000142.1:0-4783 GCA_035514715.1 Candidimonas sp. | reverse complement strand
TTTTTTCAGCTTCTATAGGCTGACGCGATTATATGCCGCTTTTCCCTATGCGCAAAACTGTTATTACCGAAAACTCAGTCCCCAGCGTACGTTTTGTTGAAATTGGCACCGAACAGGCAGGCCAGCGCATCGACAATTTCTTACTGCGCCTATGTAAAGGGGTGCCAAAAAGCCATTTGTATAAGGCTATACGCGGCGGGGAGGTGCGCGTCAACAAAGGCCGTATTACCGCAGACTACCGACTCGAGGAGGGCGATACCGTGCGCGTGCCGCCCTTGCGCCTGCCCAAGCCGGATGAAGCCAGGGTGGTGCCGCCAGCCGTATTCCCCATTGTTTTTGAAGACGACGCGCTTATTGTTATCGACAAGCCGGCTGGCGTAGCCGTGCACGGGGGTAGCGGCGTGTCGTTTGGCGTTATCGAACAATTGCGCGCCGCCCGTCCCGATGCGGCTTTTCTCGAGCTCGCCCATCGCCTGGATCGGGAAACCTCCGGGCTGTTGTTGATTGCCAAGAAGCGCAAGGCCTTGGTCGCCCTGCACGACATGATGCGCGAAGGCGGCGGGCGTAAGCACTACCAGGCCTTGGTTGTTGGCGATTGGGTCAATGACAAACAGCACATACGCCAACCTTTGCTCAAGTGGCTGACCGTTTCCGGCGAGCGGCGCGTCAAGGTAGATGCGCAAGGCAAGGCGGCACATACGATTATTACGCTGCAAAAGCGTTATGGTCGTTATAGCCTGGTGGGGGCCGAGCTGCGTACAGGTCGTACTCACCAGATACGCGTGCACCTTACCTCCTGCGGCTATCCTATCGTGGGCGACGACAAGTACGGGGCTGACGACGTAAGGGCGCGATTTGCCCGGTTGGGGTTCAATCGTATGTTCTTGCATGCATGCAGGCTGGAACTTCCTCATCCTTTGACGGGAGAGCCCATGGTGCTGACCGCGCCGCTTCCACCCGCGTGTATGCACATTCTTGATTATCTGGAGCACAATTCGTGAAACGTTATGACGCTGTGGTTTTCGACTGGGATGGTACGGTCATGGACTCGACCCATACTATCGTGACGGCTATTCAGTCGGCATGCACTGATGTTGGTTTGCCGGTGCCTGATGCCAGTCAAGCCAGTTGGGTCATCGGGCTTTCCCTGGAAAGCGCTTTGTATCATTGCGTCCCCGAGTTGACGGCCGAGCAGCTGCCGCTGTTCCTGGATCGCTATCGTTTTCATTTTTTACAGCGTGACCCTGAAATCAAACTATTCGACGGTATTGTGGATTTTCTTGAGATGCTGCGTTCGCGTCAGGTGGTATTGGGCGTTGCCACCGGTAAAAGCCGGGTGGGTCTTGATCGGGTGCTGGGCACCACACAGTTGCGGAATCATTTCGATACAACCCGCTGTGCCGACGAATCGTTTGGCAAGCCCCATCCAGGCATGCTGCTGGAAATCATGGATGAGCTCAGTCTGCGTCCCGAGCAGGTGCTGATGGTGGGCGACACGTCGCATGATATACAGATGGCAACCAGCGCCGGGATGGATAGCATGGCTGTTACTTATGGCGCGCACGATAAGCGGACTCTGCTTGAGGCCGAACCCACCGTGATGGTGTCCAGCGTGCATGAAATGCAGGCCTGGTTGCTTGATAGGGTGTAATGTGCGCAATCAGGACGGAACTTCCGGGGCGGATTGTTCGTCTTAATACAGGTGGCTTGGCTCGGCGCCATAAGGCGGTCGGTCAGGTAATCCAGTAACACCAAGCGAAAGGGCGGTCATGTCCAAGTTCAAAGTGCCAAGCATTGCGTCATCTGAAATTACACCTGAAGCGGTTTGGCTGTCGCGGCGACAATGGTTGAAGCAGGCAGGAATAAAGACCATGGCGCTGGGTGCGGCCGGATTGTTGCCTGCGATGCCTGCCTGGGCTGTGGGCCAGCAAGGCTCGGCATTGCCCGCCAAGCCCAATACGCAATATTGGCTAAATAATAAGCTGACCTCCGAAAAGGATGTCAGTTCATACAATAATTTCTATGAATTCGGCACGGGTAAGACCGACCCTCTGGACTATGCTGGAAGGTTGCAGACCAGGCCGTGGACGGTCAGCGTAGAAGGCGAGGTCGCCAAGCCTCGCACTTTCGATATCGACGACTTGCTTAAATTGGCCAGCATGGAAGAGCGCGTCTACCGGCTGCGTTGCGTCGAGGCGTGGTCCATGGTGATTCCCTGGAGCGGATACTCCTTGGCAACCCTGCTAAAGCAAGTTGAACCCACCAGCAAAGCGAAGTACGTGGAATTCGTTACAGCGGTGCAGCCGGATAATATGCCGGCGCTGGACGACAGGATTCTCGATTGGCCGTATGTCGAGGCGCTACGTATCGACGAGGCCATGCATCCCCTGACCATGCTGGTATTTGGTGTTTACGGCAAGGTGTTGCCTAACCAGAATGGTGCGCCCATGCGCGTGGCGATTCCCTGGAAGTATGGTTTCAAGTCGGGAAAATCCATTGTGAAAATTCGCTTGCTTGAAAAAAAGCCGGTTACCAGTTGGGTCAAGGCTGCGCCCAGCGAGTATGGGTTTTATGCCAATGTCAATCCCGAGGTGCCGCATCCGCGTTGGAGCCAGGCTACCGAACGCAGGATAGGCGACGGGTTTTTTGCGCCGCGGGTCGAAACCTTGATGTTTAACGGATACGCTGATCAGGTTGCGTCGCTTTATACAGGCATGGACCTTAGGGCAAACTACTAAGGATGGGCTGCATGCCGGGTACGGCTCTTGTTCGCAACAATTGGACGGCGGCGCAAGTGGCGCGCATCAAGCCGCTGGTTTTCCTGCTGGCGCTATATCCGGTTTTTCGCTGGGTGTGGTTGGGATTCAATAATGATTTCGGGGCCAATCCGGCCGAATTCCTCATACGCTCGTCTGGTATCTGGGCGCTGGTCGCGTTGTGTCTTACGCTGGCGATTACCCCATTGCGCCGTATCATCGGCCAGCCCGCCCTGGTTCGGCTGCGCCGAATGTTGGGCTTGTACGCCTTTTTCTATACTTGTCTGCACTTGTTGGGCTGGGCCTTTTGGGAGCGAGGCTGGTCCCTGACTTCGATGTGGGACGATGTTGTCCAGCGCACCTTCATTACCGTAGGGATGATTGCCTTTGTGCCTATGGTGGCTCTGGCATGTACTTCCACCCGCGGGTGGATACGACGCATGGGGCATTACTGGCAGGCCTTGCATCGTACTGTTTATGTCGTCGCGGCATTGTCCGTGTGGCACTTCTGGCTGGTGCGGGCCGGCAAAAATGATTTTTTTGAGCCCTATGTATATGGGATTGCCCTGGCCGTGCTGTTGCTTTTCCGGTTGGGGTATTTTATTCGGCGGCGCACTCCCGAATAGGCGCCGCAGTTTGTCAGGGCAGCGCCTTTAGTATGGCCAGGGTTTCGGCATCTGGCTGGCCGTCGTAAAGGGTCGGTCGGTAATGCATCTGAAAGGCGGCAATGACATTTTTGGTGCTCTTGTCCAAGACGGCGTTGCGCGGCACTTTGTAGCCTGCGCGCTGTAGTTCCTTTTGTATCCAGGCAATGTCCGGCAAGCCTTCCAGCAGGAACTCCTGTTCATACTGTTGCGCCTTGGTTTCGTTATACCAGCGCCCTATACCCTTCAGGGCCAATTCCTTCCATGGAAACAACGGGCCTGGATCGATCTTGCGCTGCGGGGCGATATCGCTGTGCCCGACAATATTCAGGGGCTTGATTTGATGGCGCTGGGCGATGTCCTGGATCAGGGCGGTCACAATGGCGATTTGGGCGGGCGTGTATGGTTCCCAGTTGTTGCCATTTCGACCGTGATTGACGATTTCAATGCCGATCGAGCCGGCGTTCATGTCGGTGCGTCCAAACCACTCGCCGGCGCCGGCATGCCAGGCTCTGCGGTTTTCATCGACAAGCTGATAAATGTGCGGCGCAGGATCGTTGGTGACCAGGTAGTGGCTGCTGACATTCTGTTGCGACAGGGCTTTTAAAGAGGCTTCATTCCCGGTGGCGGTGTAGTGCAGCACAATGAATTCGGTCCGGCTGTTCTGGCTCTTGGCTTGTATGCTCCGGTCGATATCAAGGCCGCCTGGCTTGTAAGTGCCGCACGCGGCCAGAGTCAGCAGCAGAGCGGCGGCCGCAAGAAATTTGCTGTGCATTGATTAGCGTCCTGCCAGAAACAGGAAAATCGTGGGCTTTTTTGCAAGGTCTGGAACAGGAAGCGCTTTCCATTCGGTAATGGTGCGGGTCTGTATCAGTTCGTCGCTGGTGGTCAGGGATCGCGCGATACAAAGGCGGGTATTGCCCTTGAGTGCGAGCTTCAACGTTTCGAACATGGCGTCATTGCGATAAGGGGTTTCGATAAGAATCTGGGTTTGCTCGTGTTTCTGTGATTCGATTTCCCAGGTTTTCAGCTGTTTGGCGCGCGCACCGGGTTCCACCGGGGCATAACCATGGAAGGCGAAGCGCTGGCCGTCCAGGCCGCTGGCCATCAGGCTTAGCAGGATGGAAGAGGGGCCTACCCACGGCACGACACGTATGCCCATGGCGTGGGCAACGGCCACCACCTTGGCGCCAGGGTCGGCTACTGCCGGGCAGCCAGCTTCGGAAACCAGCCCGATTTCTCCGCCTTCGAGCAAAGGTTTGAGCCAGGCGCGCATTTGTTGCGCATCGACTTTGTTGTCCAGCGTGTGGATGGTGATTTCCTGCAAGGGGCAAACCGTACCTATCAGTTTCAGGAAGGCGCGCGCCGTTTTGGCATTTTCAG
>DATJCP010000141.1:0-8832 GCA_035514715.1 Candidimonas sp. | reverse complement strand
TGGCGTGAAGTCAGCTGGGAGGAAGCCATCGCCTATGCGGCCGCGGAGCTCAAGCGCATACAAGGTCAATACGGCCGCGATTCCATAGGCGGCATCACGTCGTCGCGCTGCACCAACGAAGAAACCTATTTGGTTCAGAAGCTCGTGCGCGCCGCCTTCGGCACCAACAACGTCGACACCTGTGCCCGCGTCTGCCACTCGCCCACCGGCTATGGTCTTAAAACCACCCTGGGCGAATCGGCCGGCACCCAGACCTTCGATTCGGTCATGCATACCGACGTCGTCATCATCATGGGCGCCAACCCCAGCGCCGCACACCCCGTATTTGCCTCGCGCCTGAAACGCCGCCTGCGCGAAGGCGCCAAGCTCATCGTGATCGACCCGCGCCAAATTGAATTCGTCAATGCGCCGCACGTCAAGGCCGACTACCATCTGCCGGTCATGCCCGGCACCAACACGGCGCTGCTGACGTCCATGGCATACGTCATCGCTACCGAAGGCCTGATCGACGAAGCCTTTGTCGCCGAACGCTGCGAAGCCAAGGCGTTCCAGCAATGGCGCGATTTTGTATCGTTGCCAGAAAACTCACCAGAAGCCATGGAGCCCATCACCGGCGTCAACGCACAAGACCTGCGCGCCGCCGCCCGGCTATTCGCCACGCATGGCAATGGGTCCATTTACTACGGCCTGGGCGTAACCGAACATAGCCAGGGCTCAACCACCGTCATGGCCATCGCCAACCTGGCCATGGCTACCGGCAACCTGGGCCGCGAAGGCGTAGGCGTCAACCCGCTGCGCGGCCAGAACAATGTCCAGGGTTCCTGCGACATGGGTTCCTTCCCCCACGAGCTCCCTGGCTACCGGCATATTTCCGACGATGTCGTACGCGCTCAGTTCGAACAAGACTGGGGTGTAACGCTGCAGCCTGAACCCGGCCTGCGTATTCCGAACATGTTCGATGCCGCCCTTAGCGGCTCGTTCAAAGGGCTGTACTGCCAAGGCGAAGATATCGTCCAGTCCGACCCCAATACCCAGCATGTGGCAAAAGCGTTGGCATCCATGGAATGCGTCATCGTGCAGGACATCTTCCTGAACGAAACCGCCAAGTACGCGCACGTATTCCTGCCCGGTTCATCCTTCCTGGAAAAAGACGGCACATTTACCAATGCCGAGCGCCGGATTTCGCGCGTGCGCCAAGTCATGCAGCCCAAGGCAGGCATGGCCGACTGGGAAGTTACCTGCGCCTTGTCCAATGCGCTGGGCTATCCCATGAACTATCGCCACCCCAGCGAAATCATGGATGAAATCGCACGCCTTACGCCCACATTCACGAATGTCTCGTTCAAGAAAATCGACGAACTGGGCGGCAGCGTGCAATGGCCTTGCAACCCGGACGCTCCCGACGGCACCCCCATCATGCATGTGGACGAGTTCGTAAGAGGCAAGGGCAAGTTCATGATCACCAAGTATGTGCCCAGCGATGAGCGCAGCACGCGCAAATTCCCGCTACTTCTGACTACCGGACGCATCCTGTCTCAGTACAACGTGGGCGCCCAAACCCGGCGCACGCCCAACGTGCTTTGGCATAACGAAGACCTGCTGGAAATCCACCCGCACGATGCCGAAGACCGCGGCATCCGCCAAGGCGACATGGTTGCGGTGCAAAGCCGCGCTGGCGAAACCGTACTGCGCGCCGACATCACCGAACGCGTGCAGCCCGGCGTCGTCTACACGACCTTCCACTTCCCAGAATCAGGCGCCAACGTCGTCACGACCGACAGCACCGATTGGGCAACCGATTGCCCCGAATACAAAGTCACGGCAGTGCAAGCCAGGCTAGTTACGGAGCCTTCCACATGGCAAGCAAGCTGGTCGCGCTTCAGCGATATTCAGCAAAACCTGCTGGATCAGCGCCAGCAGGAAGGCGCCGCCATACCGCAACCCGAAGCGGCACCGGCGCCAGCCGAACCTGCGCCCGCGCTGAGCCAACAGGTCTAGGAGCCCCACGTGAAGCCCGGAGACCTTCCCGATGCAGAACTGGCATTGCCCGCATCGGGTCATAGCCAGCATCAAGTCTTGCGTAGTGGCCGCAACACCAGCGGCCACACCGAACTCGACTCGCTGGCGCAGGAAGTACCCATTGCCCTGGAATACAACGGCCTGGCCCACGCTACCTTACTGGCTACGCCGGCCGATCTTGAAGACCTGGCATTGGGATTCTCGTTTACCGAAGGCATTATTCGCAGCGCAGCCGACTTGTACGACCTGGAAATAGTCGAAACCCCAAAAGGGATCATCATCCAGGCCACCATTGCCAGCGCCTGCCTGAACAACCTCAAGTTGCGCCGACGCAATCTGGCTGGGCGCACCGGTTGCGGCCTGTGTGGCATCGAAAGCCTGGATGAAGTGCGCCGCGCCCTGCCTCCCCTGCCCAAACGGCAAACCAGGCTTGATCCGGCCGCCATAACAAAAGCAGTGGAACAATTACGTGCAAGTCAGCCGCTGCACCTGCTTACTGGGGCCACCCATGCCGCAGGCTGGGCCAGTGGCGCCGGCGATATCCAGCATGTTCGTGAAGACGTCGGGCGGCACAACGCACTCGATAAGCTGATCGGCCACTTGCTGCGGCAATCGGCAGATACGGCAGACGGCATTGCCGTCATTTCCAGCCGCGCCAGTTTTGAAATGGTGCAGAAGGCCGCTTCTGCTGGCATATCGGCATTGATAGCCGTGTCGGCGCCGACCACCTACGCCGTCACCATGGCAAACGAACTGAATATGCTGCTGGCAGGTTTTGCCCGCCAGCAATTGTTCACCGTCTATAGCCACCCCGAATACCTCAGCACGACAGGAGTCCTGCCTTGAACAACATCGACCATCTCATCCGCTTGGCCAACCGTATCGGCAGTTTTTTTGAATCCCTCCCTGATCGAACCGAAGGCATGGAAGGCATTGCCAATCACATACAAAAATTCTGGGAACCTCGCATGCGCATCGCCCTGTTGCGCTTTCTTGAAACCCAGCCCGACGGGCAAACAGACCAGGCCGGCCTAAGCGGAATCGTCCTGGCTGCCATTACCCAAAACAAGGAGCGGCTCACCCCAAAAGCATCTCCACTCAACTAACCCCCACCCTTTTCCCACACGCTCTCAGCCACACGAAATAAGCCGTAAAAACCGGCACCAAGGAGACTATATGAGCACAGATTCAAACAACCACGGCTTTTTCAGCAAAGAACGGATTACCGCGCCGCCGGGCTTCAACCGCTGGATGATTCCCCCCGCCGCGCTGGCAGTCCATCTATGCATAGGCCAGGCCTATGCATTCTCGGTATTCAACAATCCCATGACCAAGCTGCTGGGCATTACACAGTCCGCCCCCGGCGACTGGGATCTGCCCACACTGGGCTGGATCTTCAGTCTGGCCATTGTGTTCCTGGGCCTGTCCGCCGCATTCGCTGGCAAGTGGCTGGAAGAGGTCGGGCCGCGCAAGGCCATGTTTGTTGCAGCCTGCTGTTTTGGCGGCGGCTTCCTGGTGGCGGCCGCAGGCATCGCGATCCACCAGATATGGCTGGTCTATCTGGGATATGGGGTATTGGGCGGCATCGGCCTGGGCATAGGCTATGTATCGCCGGTATCTACGCTGATCAAATGGTTCCCCGATAAACGCGGTATGGCCACCGGCATGGCTATCATGGGTTTCGGCGGCGGCGCCTTCATCGCCTCGCCGATGTCCGTGGCGCTTATGAAGCATTTCCAGACACCCACATCGGTAGGCGTCGTGGAAACCTTTGTCGTCATGGGCGTTCTGTACTTTATTTCGATGATGATAGGCGCCTTTGCCATCCGTATTCCAGCTGCCGACTGGAAGCCAGAAGGCTGGACGCCTCCGGTAACTCAAAACGCCATGATCACGCGCAACCATGTGCACATCGACCAGGCCATCAAGACACCCCAGTTCTGGCTGCTTTGGTGGGCGCTTTGCTTGAACGTGACCGCCGGCATCGGCGTGCTAGGCCAGGCTTCGGTGATGATCCAGGAAAGCTTCAAAGGCGGCATCACGCCCGCAGCGGCGGCCGGCTTTGTGGGAGTACTATCCCTGGCCAACATGTTGGGGCGGTTTTTCTGGTCGTCCGTATCCGACTATATCGGCCGCAAAAACACCTACTTTATTTTCTTCATACTCGGCGCCGTACTTTACTTCCTGGTTCCAGGCATGGGCTCATCAGGTAATGTCATGTTGTTTGTCCTGTTCTACGCCATCATCATGTCCATGTATGGCGGCGGGTTTTCGACGGTACCGGCGTATCTGGCCGATCTGTTCGGCACGCGCTACGTCGGCGGGATCCATGGCCGCCTGTTGACCGCCTGGGCGGCTGCGGGCGTATTTGGCCCGGTATTGGTCAACTACATTCGACAGTATCAGGTAGACCAAGGCGTACCGGCGGCGCAAGCTTACACGGTGACCATGTACCTGATGGCTGCACTGCTGATCGTCGGTTTCGTTTGCAACCTGATGGTCAAGCCGGTTGCCACGCGCCACCACATGAGCAATGAGCAACTGGGGCTGCGTACCGCTGCCGCAGCGAACTAATACGGGAGACCTTTCATGCAATCGCAACCACAACGCAGCACGACATCACCTGTTCTTCTGGTTCTTTTCTGGCTCTACGTCGGCATACCCTTAGTCATAGGAATATGGGAAACACTGATCAAGGCAGGAGCCTTGTTCAAGTAAGCGGCGATTTTGTCGAATTAGGCGCCACGGCGCAATAATCCGACCAAATATACGGCACCAACAGAAAGCCCACCATGACGGTGGGCTTTCTGTTGGCATTAGGTTAACCGCTTCAGGACTTATCGCCTTCCTTGACGCGATAAACCAGCACCGCCGTTTTAGCCAAGCCCAGCACCTTGAC
This sequence comes from Candidimonas sp., assembly GCA_035514715.1. Lineage (GTDB taxonomy): Bacteria > Pseudomonadota > Gammaproteobacteria > Burkholderiales > Burkholderiaceae_B > Pollutimonas. Next base: position 3,914 of record DATJCP010000141.1, on the reverse strand, counting down.
GGTAACGCTGCCCAGCAACAAACGCGACAAGCCGCTGCGACCGTGACTGCCGATAAAAATAAGATCGCAGTTTTCTTCTTCGGCTGCCTGCACCAGGCCATCAGCCACATTGAAATTGGAAACCGCCTTGCCAGTAGCTTTGACGCCAGCCGTTTCAGCGCGATCAAGCACAGACTTCAGGTATTTTTTGGCCTGTTCCTGAGCGGTTTTATCGTAGTCTTCGTCGGTAATGGCATAGGCTGCGGCCATGCCATCGAACCCCACCGTGGCAGCAAAAGGTTGAGTCACATACAGCGCCACGACCTCGGCCCCTATTTCGCGGGCAAAACAAACCCCCTTATTGGCAGCTTGCGCCGACAATGCCGAGCCGTCAGTAGGAATCAATATTTTCTTGAACATGGTGTTGCCCCTTTTGTTATCAGATGGATAAAGCTTAACCGCAAGCGATTAGAAAAAACAGCGGGTATATACGGTTGTGTGATGCAAATCAAAGTTCGCTAGCAGCCCGGAACAAGTGGGTGCAGCGTGTACCGGAACGGCAATAAGCCAGGACCGGCGCAGGTAGTTCTTTTAGCAGCGCAGCAAAACGCTCGACGTCTTCGTGTGTCATGCCGCCGCTGACCACCGGTTGATATTCCACAGACAAGCCCGCAGCGCGGGCTGCCGCCATGACGTCAGCCGAAGAGGGCTGGCTAGGGCCGCCTTCCAGATCGGGGCGGTTGATAATTACGCTTTTGAAACCGGCGTCGGCCACTGCCTGCATATCGCTGGGCGACAACTGCGGCGCCACGGCAAAATCATCGGTAAGCACACTGATAGGAACAGACATTTACGACTCCTTGTTTTGTATAGTGGCTAAGGATAGCCTGAACAAAGACCAGTTGAACAGACCTTGCATAGCCCTGAACATGAACACATTGCTGAATGATATTTTACGTCGAATGACACACCGCTATTCATCGTAGAATACAACTGGCATAGGGTCCGATTCACTACGGCATGTAATACCCGACGCCCCCTCACTCCCCCCACGTTACGACATAGGAACACAGCATGATTGGCGCCAACCGCGAACAAGCCTCCGGCTTATCTGCATTGCCCGGCGGTGCTCAGCCGGGGAACAAGGCACCTATCATCCGAGACGCCGCGCCTGACGACATGGCTGCCATCCAGCGCATCTATGCGCGCCATGTATTGCAAGGCACGGCAACTTTTGAAGAAGTGCCGCCCGCGCTCGAAGAGATGGTGGAGCGAAGAGCCCATGTACTGGCAGCCGGAATGCCCTACCTGGTCGCCGTCGTTGACGGCGCTATAGCGGGCTACTGCTACGCCTCGCAATATCGCCCCCGTGTAGCCTACCGCTACACCATTGAAGATTCCATTTATCTGGCCGAAGGCCAGTCCGGCAAAGGCCTGGGCAAGGCATTGTTGACCGCGCTTATCGAGCGTTGCGAACAAGGCCCCTGGCGCCAGATGGTTGCCGTCATTGCCGGCACCAACAACCTCAGCTCGATAGGGCTGCATCGCAGCCTGGGCTTTTCCCATGTGGGAACTCAACCCGCCACCGGGTTCAAGTTCAACCAGTGGATAGATGTCGTGTTCATGCAGCGCGCCCTAGGGCCTGGCAATACAGAACCGCCCATATCTTATTAAGCCAGGACCAGCCCGTATTCCTGCAACCAACCTGCCATGGCATCGCTGCGCAATACATCGAACTCTGCCAGGCGCTGGGCCCCCAAAGCCTCATCGGCAAGTGCCTGGCTGGCAGGATGGCACATAATAAGGTCGCCATCACCGGCGTGCGCGAGCCAATTCTGCAGAAGCCGGAGATAAACCGCCTGCCCGCCCTGGAAGTCGTACACCCCCAGAAAACGGCGATTCAACGGAAAAGCCCGGCGGCGCGCCCTTTGCGCAAAGGCCCCCGCACCCAGGGCTTGGATAATGTGCGCCTTGATACGCAAACCAGTAGACAGCCCCGTCAAATTGCCTGCATGGGTATAGCGCAACCAAGGTAGCGCTCCGGCGTAGCGAGTATGAAGCTCATCCAGCAACAAGCTGCGTATTTGAGGGAACTGATGAATGTGCTGGTGGCCATCGACAAAATCGGGTGGCCTGCCCACCATAGTCTCGAAGCAATCCAACTGGCGCACGATTTGTTCGCGCAATTGCCGTGGGTCCAATTGACGCAGCCAACTGCGCACAATAAGCGTCGACACAGGCAAATACAGGCCGGGACATCCCAACGACTCGGTGAAATTCAGGTGCAAGCCTAACTGCAGACCCGATGTACGCACAGCGTTCACGCCAGCCGCAAACGAAGGCCCTTGCACCAGGCAACTGGTGGCGCTCAGGCGCCGCTGTTGTGCAAGCTGCAATATGCCGTCGTCGACAGCTGGATTCAGGCCAAAATCGTCAGCGCAAATCACAATACGCTTTTCTTCAACTTCGGCCATGCATAGCCTCCGGGATGAAAGTTATTTTAAGATGGCTTTGGGCGTTTCAGCACAAAACCCCAGCGGCGCCCCTGCCGGCACGTACCATACACGTAGCGTGCCGTCAGCCAGATCAGGCTCTCTATTACGCAAGAAACTGTAGTTTGCCGCATTCTTGACATCACCCACCAGCCAAAGGTTGACCACCCTGTCGCTACACATCTTGTGAACCAGCTCTTGTGGGTGGATCAGTAATTGCGATGCTGCCACAGGTTCGAACAAACCCGCATCATAGAGCTCCCGTCTCCAGCCATCTGTCGTCTTGATCGTAGGATCATCCCAATCGGAAACGACAAACGCGGTCTTGCCATTGCGAAGGTAGAAATCCAGATCGTAACGATAACCGCCCAGCATCACGATTTTATCGGCGGGACGATAATGAGCCTGCAGCTTGGCAGCCAACCCCTTGCTGCTGGGTTGCGGCTTAACCGTCATGGTAATGACCGCAGCGGCGCATATTGCGACCGACAGCCCTGCACACCACAAAAAAGTTCTGAAGGCGCGCACAGCCTGCGGCCCCCACAACCTGGCTGCAAAAGGCTCGGCAATAAAGTAAGCCAACGGCGCCAGCGCAGGCAAGATATACCCGATGAGCTTGGACGCAGGCAATGAAAAGAAAATCAGTACGACAAGCAGCCATGTCAGCATCAAGCCGCGCACAGCGGCATGTTCGGGATTGCGCCACCACGCCTTGTTGGCCAATCGCCAGAGATGAACGGACCACGGCAAAGTCAGGCCAAGCAACACTGGCACATAAAACCAGAACGGACTAGGGTTATTAAAGCCCTTTTCGAAAAAACGGTAAAAATGCTGATAAACGATGTAGTAGTCAAAGAAGCCCTCGTAGCGCTGCTGCATATACAGCATCCACGGTAGCGCCAGCACCAGAAAAACAGCAATCCCGGGCAATGACACCATACGCCACATTGTGTCGAAACGGCGGCGCCCCACTAGCCAGAAAAAAATTATGCCCCCTGGCAGCACTATGCCAATCAGGCCCTTGGCCAGGAAGCCTGCCGCTGCCAGCGCATAGGCCAGCGCCAACACGGCGCGATAAGGCTCTTCATGTTCGGACTTGAGTGCGGCGACGGCACCCGCAATAACAGTGGCAGCGATAATGCTAGCCACCATCATATCCAGATCCCCATAGTGCGCGGCGCCGAAGAACAAGGGTTGGGTCGCCAGGACAATGACAGCAACAATGGCTACGCGCTGATTGACATAATGCTTCAGGAACCAGAACAGCACCGTTGCCATCAACGTCGCTGACAAAACCGAGCTGAGCCGGGCGGCCCACTCATTAACACCAAAGACATTCAAGGACAGTGCGGTAAGCCAATAAAACAGCGGCGGCTTATGAAAAAAGGGCAAGCCGTCCAGCCGCGGCACAGCATACTGCCCGACGCTCAACATATTCCATGC
>DATJCP010000140.1:0-6013 GCA_035514715.1 Candidimonas sp. | reverse complement strand
CCTGACACAGGGCAGCATTCTGCCCTCCCCATGCAAATGACAATCAATCTCATTAATGTGGCTTACTAACAACAGCCACATTACATTTCCTGACGAATTTCTGACAATTTCCTGAATGCTCAAACAAGAATGGGTATCATTTGCCTTCTTGTTAAACTAAGCAAATGGAACTGTCAGATGTCAGAGTACCGCAACGCTCATCCACCCCAGCGCCCTAGCCTGTTCTATATGGCTATATGTGGCGCGCTTGCCGTGCCAGCTCTGGCAAACGCACAAGAGTCCGGTGTATCGGAGCTAGCCCCAGTAAAAGTGCAAGGCGCAGCCCCAGCGTTCAAGCCCGAAGCCGTGCAATCGGTCAAGTTCCAGGCGCCGCTGCTCGACACGCCGCAAACCATCAATATCGTGCCGTCCGAAGTCTTGAAGCAGCAAAGTGCGCAAAGCCTGCAAGACGTGCTTAGCAACGTTCCCGGCGTTACGTTTTCATCGGGCGAAGGCGGTGCGGGCTGGGGCGATATGTTCACCATCCGCGGCTTCTCGGCCGAACAAAGCATTACAGTCGACGGCGTGCGCGACAGCGCCCTGACGACCCGCAATGACATGTTCAACCTGGAGCAAGCCGAAGTCTATAAAGGCACAGGTTCCATAGAATCGGGCGTAGCATCCATAGGCGGCTCGGTAAACCTGGTCAGCAAGGCGCCAAAGCTGGACAAGTTTTACGATTTCAACGTAGGCGTAGGCACCGACAACTATCGCCGCACCACCGCCGACCTTAACCACCAGTTGGGCGAGACTAGCGCTTTCCGCCTGAATGCGATGTACCACGAGAATGACGTGGCGGGACGAGGCGAGGCCGACTACGACCGCTGGGGTATTGCGCCATCGTTCTCGTGGGGATTGGGCACGCCCACCCGCGTGACCGCTTCTTATTTTTATCAGAAAGACAAGAACACGCCAGACTTCGGCGTACCGCTCAGCCGCGACGGCGAGCGCATGAAGTACATCGGCAAGGATTACTGGGGCGGACTGGCCAATGCCGATATCGAGGACACCGAGAGCAACAGCGCCACGTTGCTGGTCGAGCATGACTTCAATAGCAAGACATCGATACGGAACCAGACCCGGTGGTCGGAAACCAAACGGTTTACGTACTTGACGACAGGCGGCAGGTTGCTGAACGCCCCTGGCGGCACACAACAGGGCCAAATCATCCCTAATCCGGGCAATAGCAATTACTGGGGCTACGATGGAAAAGGCAACGAGGTCTACCCCACCGGACCTATGGCCGTTCCCCGACTGAATCCGAATATCAACTCATACAAAGGCACCATCATCGCCAACCAGACAGACTTGAGTCTGGACTTCAATACTGGCAGCGTCCGGCACCAAGTGGTGACGGGGCTGGAGCTTTACGAAGAAAGCTATCGCAAAGATCCGTATAGCCGCAGCGTTCCCGACCTTGGAACCGGCAAGCGTGTAATCGATGTACGCGATCCCAATACACATTACGTCGGCCCATGGAAAACGCAGTCAGATACAGATGAAAGCGGCTCCAAAGTGACCAACTGGGCACTATATGCCTACGATCAAATCACACTGAACAAGAACTGGGAAATCGCGGCAGGCCTGCGTTACGACAAGTACAAGGTCAAGTGGTACAACGCCAACGGCAACCTGCAACCTTACAGCCAGGACGGCGGCATCTGGAGCGGCCGACTGGGACTGGTGTACAAGCCAGTTGAATACGGCAGCATCTACCTGTCGTACAGCCAAGCCTCGCAACCGTCGGCAGCAGCGGCGGCATCCCGTAGCGGTGGCGGCGGAGACGCTAAGGTCAGCGACTACTCGCCTGGCAAAGCCACGACTTGGGAACTGGGCACCAAATGGGATCTACTAGATGAGAAACTATCCCTTACCGGCGCACTCTTCCAAGTTGAGCAAAGCAATCCTAGCGACACTGACCCTGATGATCCCGGCAGGACAATACAACACAGTGGTAAAGAACGTGTACGCGGTATTGAACTTGGCCTAGCCGGCAATGTTACCCCCCAGTGGTCGATCTATAGCGGCTTTACTATCCTAGACAGCGAGATCCTGGAAAATTCCGCAGATCCATTGCAGGAAGGCGGGAAGATGAAAAACGTGCCTGACATGACCTTCAACCTGTGGACGAACTACACGTTTGACCATCAATGGGATGCAGGTGTGGGTGCCCAGTATGTGGGCAAACGCCGCTTCGTGGCTGGCAACACCGTCAGTGCAAAGGGCGGCCACAGCGCCGATGTCTATATGCCCAGCTTCTGGTTGTTCAACGCCGCCGTCGGCTATAAGGTCAACAAGACCGTTAGCCTGCGCCTGAACGTGAACAATATCTTCGACCAGTTCTACCTGGCGCGCGGTACCTCCAGTTCGGATGGCTTCCAGCTGTATGGCGTACCGGGTGCAGGTCGCACTGTTATTCTTAATGCTGAAGCACGTTTCTAAAATAGACTAGTTTGCTACAGTATCGGAAATAACTGGAAAAACCGCTGTTCGCAGCGGTTTTTCCTATTTACTGATAAAAAGCACGATGCCAGTAAAGGATCATCAACATGATGCTGAAAATTCCCGACGTACTCACAGCCGATCAGGTCAGGCAATGCCGCCAGGCGCTTGAACAGGCCGACTGGGTAGACGGGCGAACCACTGCCGGCCATGTCGCAGTAAAAGCCAAGAACAATTTGCAGTTGCCACTGGATCATCCCGTGGCGCAGCAACTAGGCGAATTCATCCTTGGCATTCTTAGCCAGAACCCCTCCTTCATTTCCGCCGCCCTGCCCTTGCGCATCCTGCCCCCCCGGTTCAACCGCTATGAAGGCGGCGGCGACTACGGCTACCATATCGACAATTCCATATTCGGTGTACCCGGTACGCAGCAACGCATACGCACAGACATATCCAGCACATTGTTCTTTAGCGATCCGGACGAATACGACGGTGGCGAGCTGGTGGTGCAAGACACCTACGGCACGCACACGGTCAAGCTGCCGGCCGGACACATGGTGGTTTATCCCGGCGCGAGCCTGCATCGCGTTACGCCGGTAACGCGCGGCACACGTTACGCTTCGTTCTTCTGGACGCAAAGCCTGGTGCGTGAAGACAGCCGCCGCTCCCTGCTTTGGGAACTGGATACGGCAATCCAGAATGTCGCGCAGACCATGCCGGATCACGAATCCATGCCGCAACTGACAGGCGTGTATCACAACCTGATTCGCGAATGGTCGAATACTTAAAAATGAGCTCCCAGCCCTTACCGCCGCTAGTGCAGATTCCAGCCCAAATTGCCGCCGTGGCGGACTACGACGTCTTTGCCCGCGAACGCATGAGCGCTGCGGCCTGGGCCTATATCAGCGGCGGCGCGGCCGACGAACTTACCATCGCCGAAAACAGCGCCGCCTTTGGCCGCCTGCGGTTACGCCAACGCGTACTGGCCGATCTTGGCGGCGCCAGCACCCGGCTGGAGCTATTCGGCGATACCTTTGAATACCCCATCTTCCTCGCGCCAGTCGCTTACCAGAAACTGGCTCACCCTCAAGGGGAGCTGGCTACCGCCCTGGCCGCCTCGGCCATGCATGCCGGCATGGTAGTCAGTACGCAAGCCAGTGTTGCCCTTGAAGATATCGCCGCCACGGCAAGTACGCCCCTTTGGTTCCAGCTATACATACAGCCCGATCGCGGTTTCACCCAAGACCTGGTGCGCCGCGCCGAGCTTGCCGGTTATCGAGCGCTGGTGCTGACTGTCGACGCCCCTGTCAATGGCGTGCGCAACCGCGAACAGCGTGCCGGCTTCAGGCTGCCAACAGGAATCGACGCCGTGAACTTACGCGGCATGCAAGCGCTGCCGGAACAAACCGCGCAAGCCGGCGGCAGCGCCTTGTTTGGAGGTGCGCTATTGGCAAACGCCCCCACATGGAAAGACGTGAAATGGCTGATAGGCTTAACTAAGCTACCTGTCCTGCTGAAAGGCATTACTACCGCCGAGGACGCTCAACACGCCATCGACTGCGGTGCCGCGGGCGTTATTGTCTCTAACCACGGCGGCCGCACGCTGGACACCCTGCCCGCCACCATAGACATCCTGCCCGAAGTCGCCAAGGCGGTGAACCGGCGCGTACCCATCTTGCTGGATGGCGGGATTCGGCGCGGCACCGATATATTTAAGGCGCTGGCGCTAGGCGCCACTGCAACGCTGATCGGACGGCCTTATGTCTACGGCCTTGCGGCAGCCGGCGCACCGGGCGTAGCCCATGTGCTGCACATGCTGCGCACCGAGTTGGAAATTGCCATGGCCCTGACAGGCAGGCCAACGCTAGCCGATATTGATCCATCAGCCCTTTGCTAGAGACTAAGGCGCGTACCACACGGCCACAGTCCCCTTGACGAATATCGGGGACGGCAAGGGACGGACCTTATCGCCCTTGGCCTTATGCACCAAGTACATGGGCCTGCTGGCATCCAGGCCATCGAATTCATGGGTATTGATATCGCTGCCACGCAAGGGAATGCAGCGGCTCGTGCCATTCCAGCACAACAAGGTTTCCACCATGGCATTGCCGTTATACGATCGCATCGCATAGACATGGGTAATACGAGAACCTGACGGAATCGCCTTCGCAGACGCACTCGGCGCGTATAGCGTCACAACTTCGGTATTCTGATAGTTGATGGCGCTGCTGACCTTGTCTTGCGTCCATGTGCTATCGCCCGCATATGCCGACCAGCAAACTAGCGACACTGCCAGAACCCCAACGCCTTTCAGCACCACGTGTTTTGTCATTCCCATAACAGCAATCAATTTCCCCAAGACATCAAGCGCTTACCCGCGTAGAGCCCGAGTTTACAATGTCCACATAACGTATTCCCCGCCAGGCCAAAAAATGACTACCCAGGAAAAAGATCCGCGACCTGTTCCACCGCCGCGCCCTGACAATAGCGATTGCTGTGGCGGGGGCTGCAACCCCTGTGTATTCGACTACTATGAAAACGAAATGGACCTGTACCGCGCAGAACTACGTGCCTGGGAAGAAAGACACCGTCCGGTAAAACCAACGAACCAATAAAATAAGCCCGCAAGCTATTCAGCAAGCGGGCTTAATATGCCCACCCTATTTCTTGCGGAAAAATCCGCTTAATAAAGCCAGCACTGCAAGCACGATAAATACGAAAAACAATATCTGGGCAATCGAAGCCGCCCCTGCCGCAATGCCCCCAAAACCAAGAACAGCGGCGATGATGGCAATCACAAAGAAAACAACAGCGTAATAAAGCATAGCACTCCCCTTTCTATTCGATTTCTAGAAATCTTCTGCTTTAAAAACCCTTTGCTAAGCTAAGGATTCTTGTCGAAAAACGCCTTGACCTCGCGATCCGCCTCTTCCCGTGTGCGGCCATATTTTTCCTGAATCAGCCCTGCCAAGCGTTCGGCATTGCCATTTACTTTAGCCAGATCATCGTCGGTCAAATCACCCCACGCTGCCTTAGCCTTGCCTGCCAACTGCTTCCATTGACCTTCAAGCGTATCTTTATTCATAGCTTTGCTCCTTGAGTAATGGATAAATACTTCGCACCGTTCGTATGCCTGCTCAAAATCTAGCGAAGAGGCAATGCGAAGAGCTTGTAACCAGCCTAGCTGCTGGCACCTAGATGGGTCAAGAAAGAAATGTATCCAATGTAAGCAAACACACCTGTCCCACACCCCACAGCACGCGCGGTAATGCTCACTTACCGATAAGGGAGCGCTGTAACAAGAATGATCGACTGGCAAACTGATAAACTGTATAAATAACCAGCACTCAATCATCCAGCCGTCTCGTTTTTTATGCCCCGCCACCTCCCTACCCTAGAAAACCCGTGGTATTACCTGGATAACTTCGAGTTCGTCCTGAAATGGATAGTTCAGCGCTACAGCGACCTTCTGCACCCTGACGAACACGAATTCATCCATGCTTTTATGCAGGCGCCCCAAGCGTCGCGCGGA
>DATJCP010000139.1:0-5322 GCA_035514715.1 Candidimonas sp. | reverse complement strand
TGGTTTACGCTACGTAATGTAAGTGTGTCGCGTAACGGATACTATGTTTGAGGATTGAGGTGCGCGAAAGTTCGCAAGTGCCTGTAGATAGTAGCTTTTCCTGTTTTCGGCGCGACGCGCTAAAATGCGCGCTCTGCAGTGGATAATGCGGCAGTAGCTCAGCTGGATAGAGCACGGGCCTTCTAAGCCCGGGGTCGGGGGTTCGAGCCCCTCCTGCCGCGCCACCGAACGATGGGCTGGATGCCTAAGTGGCTTTACAGTAAGCGGTGCCTACACAAGAAGCGCCGTGGTTTTCAGCTTTAGCTGCCAATAGAAGCCAGCGTTTCAAACCGTTCCAGGTGACCATTGCCTGCAGACACCTCGGCCCAATCACTAACAGCTAGGTCAATAACTGCCAGCCCTGCGGTTGGATATTCGCGTTCAAGCCGCGCTATCGCCGATGGACGTCCCGTTTCAATCAGGCTGGCGGCCAAGCGCTCAAAGCCGGGGTTGTGCCCGATAAGCAGCAAAACGTGGACTGATGCTGGTGTTTCTTTGATGACTTGCAGAATGTCGCTGGGCAATGCTTCGTAAATACGGGCATCGTTCTGCTGGGTAATGTCGCTACTGAACGCAGGACGCAGCAATTCCCAAGTTTCCTGAGTGCGGCGTGCCGTTGACACAATGGCCAGATCCGGCATCAGGCCTTGATCGGCCATGTACTTCCCCATTTCCTTGCATTGCCGATGTCCACGCTGGGCCAGAGGGCGGTCGTGGTCTTTGACGCCATCGGGCGTATCGGCTTTGGCGTGGCGAAGAAGTATGAGTCGGCGCATCAATATTTACCTTATTGTTATGCAATCGACGGCCAGGTTCGATTGCTTAGGAATAGTCCGTAGATACTAGCAGAGAACATTATCGATAAAGAGGCTTAGGTGTCGGAGATAAGACGGCGTCCCAGGGTGACAACATCATCCTGGGCATAGCCCAGCTTGCGATAAAACTCGATGACGTCGGTGTTGGATGATCTGACTAGAAGATTGATCTTCGGACAACCGCGCTCAATCAGCAATTGTTCAGCCTCTGTCATCAGTGCACGGCCAATCGATTGGTGCTGGTAGTCAGGTGCGACCGCCAAGTAGTAAACCCAGCCGCGATGGCCGTCAAAGCCGATCATTGCGGTTGCTACTACCATTTGGTTCTGGGTGGCGACAAGAAATAGTTCGGGCTGTTCAGTCATTTTGCGTGCGATATCGCGGCGCGGATCATTCCACGGGCGAGTCAGGCCGCATTCGTTCCAGAGTGCAATGACCGTGTCTTCGTCAGATTCTTGGTATGGACGTATTTGCATGTTGCTATGGCTCCAGCAGCTCATCACCCAGACGGTGGGCTAGCAGATCCACCAGCGCCGCAACACGCGGCGCCAGTGTCCCTTGCTTGTAGAACACTGCCCATACCGCTTGCTTCCACGGTAGTGTCGCCGCTTCCAGTACAGGTACCAGCCGTCCATTGGCGACGTCGTTTTGAGTCAGGAAGTCGGCCAGGCACACGATTCCCGCATGGGATAGCGCCAGGTGCCGCAAGGTTTCTCCGCTGGAAGCGGCAATGGTCGGCTGCACTGGTAGCCCATTGCCGTGTTCGTAGGTCAGCGGCCATATGTTCAATGAGGCTGGTGCGGTAAAGCCTAGCAAGCGATGCTTGGGCAGGTCTTCTATTTCCTGCGGCCTTCCATGGCGGGCAAGATATTCGGGCGATGCCAGTAGCCTGAGGCGGCTGCTTCCCAGGCGCCTGGCGTTAAGTGTCGAGTCCGCCAGGTTCCCGATACGGATAGCCAGATCGACGCGTTCCTCGATCAGATCGATGATGGTCTCGCCGCTGATCATCTCCAGGCGCAACAACGGATAGGTGTCCATGAGTTCCGCCGCCAGCGGCGCCAGCAAGTGATCAAGGACGGGTGTGGCGGCGTTGACACGGACCAGTCCGGAAGGTTGTGAAAAACACGCAACAAGATGCTCTTCCGTGTCCTGCAGGTCGGCCAATATCTTGCGCGCGCGCAAGAGCAGCCATTCGCCTTCTTCAGTCAGGTCCAGCCTTCGTGTCGTACGGGTTATCAACGCCATGCCCAATTGCGATTCAAGGCGAGAAATAGCCCGGCTTATGCCAGAAGGCGTCTGGCCCATGCGTTCTGCGGCACTGGTAAATGAGCCTGTGTCCTTGACTGCGACAAAGGCAATCAGCGAGTCGATGGGCAGCATTGTTGATTCCGAGTCAAAAGTATATTGTAGTGAAACCGGTTTTTCTCTGTGTGTGCAAGCCTCACACTGCAAGGCATCTACTTTGCATACCGGAGAAAATCATGCCGCTAGCTTTATGGGCGCTGACGCTCAGCGCCTTTGCCATAGGAACGACAGAGTTTGTCATTGTCGGGCTTATTCCTACGATTGCCGACAGCCTTGGCGTATCTGTGCCTTCCGCCGGGCTTCTGGTCAGTGTTTATGCCTTGGGCGTTGCGATAGGTGCGCCAGTACTCACAGCATTGTCAAGCCGCGTACCGCGCAAGCAGCTGTTGCTGGCCTTGATGGCCTTGTTCACTGTGGGGAATCTGGTGGCCTGGATGGCTCCGGGCTACGGGGCGTTGATGGGCGCGCGAGTGTTGACAGGCCTGGCTCATGGCGTGTTTTTCTCGATAGGGTCGACGATCGCTACCGGCCTGGTGTCCAAGGATAAAGCCGCCAGCGCGATTGCCTTGATGTTTACCGGCCTTACGGTTGCGCTGGTAACGGGCGTACCGCTGGGCACTTTCATTGGCCAGACTTTCGGCTGGCAAACCACCTTTCTTGCTGTTTCTTTGCTGGGTGTCATTGCCTTTGTCGGCAGCTTGATCCTGGTGCCCAACAATATAGCCAACAGCCCGCCAACATCTCTGTTGACGCAATTGGCGGTGTTGAAAAAGCCCCGCTTGCTGCTGGTATATGCCATCACCACGCTGGGCTACGGCGGATCTTTTATCGCTTTCACCTACCTTGCCCCGATTCTGCAGGAAGTGGCCGGCTTCTCGGCTTCCAGTGTCGGCCTTGTCATGCTGGTGTATGGCGTGTCGGTGGCTTTCGGCAATATCTGGGGTGGCAAGCTGGCAGACAAGAAGGGCCCGATACACGCCTTGCAAGTGGTTTTTGCTTTGCTGGCCCTAGTGCTTTTTGTTCTGACTTTTACTGCTACGAATGCCTGGCTGGCGGTCATGACCGTGTTGGCATGGGGAGCGGTCGCCTTTGGCAATGTGCCGGGATTGCAGGTGTATGTAGTTCAGCAGGCGCAGCGCCATGCCCCGCAGGCTGTCGACGTGGCGTCCGGACTGAATATCGCCGCATTCAACCTGGGTATTGCCGGCGGTGCCTGGGCAGGCGGCCTGATCGTCGCCCATATGGGATTGTTGGCTACTCCGTGGATAGGCGCTTTGGTTGTGCTGGGTGCGCTTGGGCTAACGACGCTTGCGGGTCGACTCGACAAAGCTGGGCACTTTCCGGCTGCAAGGCCAGCAGGTTATCGATTCGGTGCGCACCGGTCTTGATGTCGGCTATCGGCACATCGATACCGCGCAGATTTACGGGAATGAAGCGGATATTGGGTTGGCCCTTGCCGACAGCGGGGTGCCACGGCAAGACTTGTTCATTACCACCAAGATATGGACCGACAACCTGGCCGCCGACAAGCTCATTCCCAGCCTGAAAGACAGTCTGAGCAAGTTGGGTACAGAACAGGTGGATATGACATTGATTCACTGGCCGTCGCCCGAAGATGCGATTCCTGTGGCTGAATATATGGCTGCGTTGCTGGAAGCAAAGCAGCAGGGCTTGACGCGATTGATAGGCGTGTCCAATTTCACTATCGCCCATATGCAGCAGGCTATTGCCGCAGTGGGGGTATCGAATATCGCCAGCAATCAGGTAGAGATCCATCCTTTGCTGCAAAACCGGCGTGTTGTGGATTTTGCCAATAGCCAGGGTATTGAGTTGACCGCTTATATGCCCTTGGCCTATGGCAAGGTGCTGGCTGAACCGTTGATTCAGGAAATCGCCGCCAGGCATAACGCAACAGCTGCCCAGGTTGCCCTTGCCTGGCTGTTGCAGCAGGGGTTTTCCGTCATTCCTTCGTCAACCCGCCGTGCCAATCTTGAGAGCAATCTGGCTGCCCGCGCTTTGCGCTTGTCTGATGAGGACATGACGGCGATCGCAAGCCTGGATCGGAACGAACGTATCGCCAATCCCGATTTTTCGCCGGCTTGGGATTAAACCTTGTAAGCATAGTGGGCCTGACTTGCCAGTAGCGAATCGCTTTACTGCTTGATCCCTTCAAGCGCTGTCGCCACATCGGCTTTCAGGTCCTCAATATGCTCAACACCCACTGACATGCGCACGAAATTGGATTCGATACCGGCGGCATTCATTTGTGTTTCTGTCATGGTGCCCGCCCACATGGCGGCGGTATGAACCACAAGGGTTTCGACGCCGCCCAGGCTGACGGCGTGGGTAGCTAGTTTTAGCGATGAAACGAATTGGCTGGTGGCTTCGAAACCGCCCTTGATGGAAAACGCGATGACCGCACCAAAGCCCGTCATCTGGCGCTGGGCCAGGTCGTGCTGTGGATGGATTGGCAGACCGGGATAAAACACGCGTTCGATTTTCGGTTGGGCTTCCAGCCATTGCGCCAGGGCGAGGGCGTTGGCATTGATGCGCTCCATGCGCAGCGCCAGCGTGCGCAGGCCGCGCAACAGCAGCCATGCGTCCATGGGCGAGAGCACTGCCCCAAGCGTGACATGCATACTCCATATCTTCTCGGCCATTTCCTGGCTGCAGCACACCGCGCCTGCGGTGATGTCGTGGTGACCGCCGAAATACTTGGTGGCGCTGTGAACCACAACGTCTATGCCTAGTGCATGCGGTTTCTGATTAAGTGGCGATGCGAAGGTATTGTCGGCAACGGTAATGATGCCGCGAGGCTTGGCCAATTCGGCTACAGCAGCAAGATCAGTAATGGACAGCGTGGGATTGACCGGGGTTTCGACCATGATTAGCTTGGTTTCAGGCCGGATTGCTGCGGCAAGCGCCTGCAGGTCGGTCTGGTCGACGATGCTGGAGGTGACGCCGAATCGGGGCAGTACTTCTTCAAATAGCTTAGAGGTGCTCATGTAATGGCGCTGTTGGGCGATGACATGGTCGCCGGCAGATACCAGCCCCAGGATGGTGGTGCTTATTGCCCCCATGCCTGATGCCATCAGCAACGCGGTTTCGGTGCCTTCAAGTTCGGCAAGTATGGCTTCAACGCGTTTGTGTACGGGATTGCCGT
>DATJCP010000138.1:0-3033 GCA_035514715.1 Candidimonas sp. | reverse complement strand
CCGCAGCCGCTACGACATTGCATAGTGTTAAACCCAGCCTCGTACCCAATACATCAGCAGGCCGACGTATTCTTTAATAATAGAGCGGCTGGCTTCCAGTGCCCGCATATTGGGTTGCCAGAATGAAAACCCTTGCTCGCTGGGAACCACGATTTGAGGTATGGACGGCGCCGCAATTGCCGTTATGCCTTGCTTTTTGAATACCGCCATGGCTCTGGGCATGTGCAGTGCCGATGTGACCAGAAGTATATGGTCGATATGAAGCTGTTTGAGTTCTTTCGCCGTATAAAGGGCATTTTCGTAGGTGGTATAGCTGCGGCTTTCCAATACCACGGCCTCGGGTGGGATATCCTGCTGCTTAAGGGTGTTGGCCATCAGTTGCGCTTCGCTGACCTTGCCGTCCAGGGCGGCCCCGGACACGATAATCAGTGGCGCCCTATGCGCCTTGTACAGGATTGCCGCTGTATCGACGCGCGATGTTGCAGTGTCGCTGTTATAGGGCTCAAACCAGTTGAGCCGGTTGTTGGCAGTACTGCCTCCTAGAACGACGATGGCCTGGGCGTTGGGCAGACTCATCGGCGTTTGGTATGGGTAAAGCTGTTCCAGGCGCCCGCCTGCCCAAAGGGACGATGCAGGCAGGGACCAGAATAGCGCCCAACCCAAGCCGGCCGCCGCCACGAAAAAGGCCGTTTTTCGTTGCCGAAGCATGAACAGCACCGCGCCTATCACTAATAAAGTGATGCACAGATTCAGGGGAATCACGAGGTTGGTTAAGAAACTCGATAGTGTCATGCGCTGCCGTTCAGTTTTCTTATTTTAAAAGAGTAAGGATCTGCTGTCCTGTTTCGTCCAGGGAAGGCCATGCGTGTGCGGAGCCCAGGCATACTGCATTTTCTGACCACGGGCCGGTGCGTTCGCGATGGGTGACTCCAAATAATGATAATTGCCGGGCGCCCGCCGCGGCCGCAAGATGGGAAACACCTGAATCATTGCAAACGACCAGCGATGCGAGTCGGGTGAGTGTAGCAAACGCACCTAGTCCTAGCGGAGGCAGGGAAATGGCGGTAGGGGCATTAAGCTTGGCGGCTTCGGCTTCAGAGGGAGGTGGGCACATCGCCACGGTATAGCCTTGTTCTTGCAAGCGCCTGGTCATGGCGTCGAAGTGAGGCCATACCTTTACCTTGCCGCGATGCAGGCCAGTTGCCGTCGGGGCGATCAGAATGAACTGGCCCGCCTTCAGACCTGCAGAGTTCAACGCCTGCTCAGCCTGGGCATGGTGCTTGTCTGTCAGTCGCAAACCCAGTTTGCTGGATGGGTGTGCCGGGGAAATAGGGTGGTTCCAGCGCTTTAAAGCCTGGCTGGTAACGTAATACCACGCCTCTACGGCGTGCATGCTGGAAGCTGGCTTATTGATGGGCCAGCGCAAGATCAGGCTGCGCCCGTCGTCGCGATAGCCGGCGCTGGGTACGCCTGCGAACTTGAAGACCATGGCGCTGGATAATGAGTCCGGCAGCAGAAGTCCCCGGGGATGGGCGTGCTGGGCTTTTTTCCTGAATGCATGCACGGTGGCCCGGTCTTCGCGCCAGCGTCCTTTCATTTCGATAAATCCCCCCAGCTTATAAGCGGACAGCAAGTCTTTGGCCCAGGGCCTGGCGCATACGATTACCGGTATTTCAGTATCCAGCAAGGCGTGCAGGCTGGGCAGGCTCATGCAAACATCCCCAATCCAGTTGGGGAGGCGTACGTATATAGCGGAAAAAGTAGACATGAATGAATAACGGCTGCGGCGAGGGAAGTATGATGGCTGATGTTTGTGCTTAACGGCCTGTGCATAAGCACATCTTTGCAAGAACGTTAAAATGATGCACCCATAGTATATAAGCGAGTTTATTGTTGAAGTCTGCCACTCAAGCCACATCGTCCCGTTCAGGCCCTGTTAAGTTCGATCTGTGGCGTCGGATATACACTCGTTTGGGTGTCTACTGGAAAGCAGTGGTGGTTGCCGTGCTGTTGGTTAGTGTTGCCGCGGCAACCCAGCCCACGCTGGCCATTATCATGAAGCCTTTGCTGGATGAAGGGTTTTCCGGCTCCAAACCGTCCTATATCTGGTCTATCCCGCTGGCCGTGGTCGGCCTGATGTTTTTGCGCGGCGTGTGCAGCTACGGCAGCACTTATTTGCTGGCCTGGGTAGCAAACAACATGCTGCTGGGCTTGCGCAAGGAAATGTTCCAGCGCTTATTGGGCCTGTCCGACGAGAACTTCAAGCGCGGCGATTCCGGCCGCCTGCTGAATCGTTTTACTATCGATGCCGGCACGGTAACCGGGCTGGCAACCGAAGTCATTACCGTGGTGGTTCGCGAAAGTCTGGTCGTGGTGGCGTTGCTGGCCGTGCTGTTATATATGTCGTGGCAGCTCACCTTGATCGTACTGGTCATGTTGCCGATATCAACGTTTATCGCCCGCGTGTTCATCAAGCGCCTGCGACGCATCAACCGCGATACGATCAGCATGAACGCCGAATTGACCCGGGTGGTCCGAGAGGGTATCGACGGTCAACGGGTAATCAAGCTATTCGATGGCTACGAGCGTGAAAATAGCCGTTTCGAGTATGTGAACGGCAGGTTGAGGCGCTTCGCCATGCGGGCAGCCGCGGCCGACGCCGCCATGTCGCCCCTGACGCAGTTTTTTGTAGGGCTGTCGGTGGCGGCAGTCATTGCAGTGGCTTTGTACCAAGCCAATAATGAAGGCCTGACGGTTGGCAGTTTTGCGGCATTTATGGCAGCGCTCGGCCAAATTTTTGATCCCATCAAGCGATTGACCAATATTGCCAGCGCCATGCAGCGCATGCTGATATCGGCGGAAAGCGTTTTTACGCTGATCGATCAAACTCCCGAAGACGATAGCGGCACAAAAAAACTGGCTCGCCCGATCAAGGGGCGGGTTGAGTTCCGCAACGTATCCCACCGTTTTCCCAATGCGTCTACCGATACGCTGTCTGATGTTTCATTCACGGCGGAGCCCGGTCAAACCGTG
>DATJCP010000137.1:0-10434 GCA_035514715.1 Candidimonas sp. | reverse complement strand
AGCATGGCGACCCCATTCGTGTCTGGAATCGCCGCCTTGCATGCCCAGGCCGAACCCGATGCGCGAGGCCGTGTTTTACTGAGCCTGATTCTTCAAAGTACGCGCCGCTTGGCGCTGCCGTCCCGCGATGCGGGAGCTGGCCTGATCCAGGCTCCTTGATATCTTTTAGGCAAAATTATGCCCAAGCTGCTTGTTTCCATCATCGTCGAGCAAACTTACCTGATCCACTTTTCTGAAATCGAGGAAAGATGCAAAGCGGCAGGCATGGATGTTCAGCGGCAGATGACGACCGTGGGCGTTATTTCAGGAACGATAGAAGCATCCCGGGTCAAGGTGCTCGCGCAGATTCAGGGCGTGCAGCATGTGGAAGAGTCCCGTGACGTTGGTGTTTTGGGCGATCCTCCTGAAAAGTAGCGGCTTATTCTCTTCACGTTTACCCTCTATTTCATTTTTATAGTCAGATTCGAGACAGTAAATGTCCGTTTCGGATGAGTGCGGGGTTATCTGTTTTGATAATCTCGGTTGAGTCGTCAAGCACAATAAATCGTAACAATGCTGACGATTAGCTGAATAATTAGAAATACACGCGGTAGACAAAACAGCTTACGCATGCCGTCACATTGATGCGAAGCACATTTCTGAAGCCAAGATGCATGCATCCCCATCAGGGGAAGGGCGCAGCTTGTCGATGAAAACTGGAAGACGCATAAGCACGTCACAGAAATACTCAAAGGAGAGTAGCAGTGAAAGAGACAAAAACTCACGATATCGCAGCAGGCTCCACCAATCGCCGCAGTTTTCTAAAGACAGGCGCAGGCGCAGCCGGCGGTCTGTTAGTCCCGAGCGTATACAGTTCGGCGGTGTTTGCCCAAAAGAAAGACTACCCGAAACTGGGCAATTATCCCGAGGGTGTTGAGGGCGATACCGTTGTAGCTGGGCTCACACTGGACCTGACTGGGCCTTATTCGGCAGAAGGTGCCGGGCAGCGCCGAGGTTTTGAACTGGCTGCCGAACTGATCAATAACGGCGATCCAAGAGTCAAGAAGGTATCGCCGCTGACCAAAAAAGGAATACTGGGCAAGAAACTGGTCTTGGTCGTGGGCGATGCCGAAACCAAGCCCAATAGCGCCGTGCAGGCAGCAACCCGTTTCATTCGCCAGGACAAGGCCATGATGATAGCCGGCAGCGTCAGCAGCTCGGTGGCCATTGCGCTGCAAAATACCTGCGAACGCGCTAAGACCTTGTACTTCCCGATTATCAGCGGTTCCAGCGACACCACAGGCAAAGACTGCCGACGCTATGGCTTCCGTTTGTGTCATCACGCTTACACCGCGGCAAAAGCTATCGCTCCTGTGCTGGCTGAGTCCTACGGCAAGAAAATGAAGGCCATTTACCTGGTGCCCGACTACAACTATGGGCACTCTATCCACGATCACATGCGTGAGTTCACCGAGGCTCAGGGCTGGACCACCATCGCTACGCCGCAAATCCATCCGTTGGGCGCAACCGACTATAGCGCCTACATGCTTAATATTGCCAATAGCGGCGCCGATATCCTGATCAACCTCGACTACGGCGCAGATGCGGTCAACTCCGCCAAGCAGGCGCATCAGTTCGGCGTCTTGAAAAACATGAAGATGTGCGTGCCTTACATGCCAGCTTACATGCTGGAAGAAGTCGGCCCTGAAATCATGGAGGGCGTGCATGGCACCATGGATTTCTGGTGGAACGAATCCCTGAAGAACGAAGTCGGCAAGGATTTCGTGGAAGCTTACCAAGCCAAGTTCGGCGCCAAGCCCCGCGACCCCGAGCACAACGCCTACATGAGCATGTTGTTGTGGGCCGACGCCATTGAACGCGCAGGTACGTTCTACCCGGCTGAAGTCGTCAAGGCACTAGAGGAAAGCGTCAACCACAAGCGTCCGCACACCATGGGCGGAGATGTTTACTTCCGTGCCGAAGACCACGATGGCGCAGCCAACTTTGTCGTGGTGCGCGGCAAGAAACCTTCTGAAATCAAAGACAAAGACGACCTTGTCGATGTGGTGGCAATCGCCGATGGCGTGACGACCTTGCCGCCCGTAGGTTATGCCGGCTGCAAGATGTCGCCCGCTGCATAAGCACATTCGATTTGGTTGACTAACAAGGAGGGGGACTAGTATGCCTAGCCTGGGCCTATTCATGTCACAAGTGTTCAATGGTCTCGCGCTGGGGGTGCTGCTCTCCCTCATTGCGGCCGGCCTGACTATTATTTACGGCACGCTCGGCGTCATCAACTTTGCGCATGGCGCATTGTTTGTCGTGGGCGCCTATGCCGGCTTTTCCGTGTTTACTTTCACCGGCTCTTTCGTGCTTAGTATCGCTGGCGGTGCGGCTGCGGCGATGGTGGTGGGGCTAATCATGGAAAGGGGGTTGATCAAGCGGTTCTACAGTCGTCCCGTAGAAGATCAAATCCTGGTCACGTTCGGCATCAGTATTGTGTTGGTAGAAATTATCCGCGCTATTTATGGTGGAGTTGGTCAGCGTGTACCTGTCCCTTCATGGGGCGAGGGGGTGGTCGATATGGGGTTTGTTGTTTATCCCCTGTATCGCATCCAGATACTGGTCATTGCGGCAGGCGCTCTGGGCCTTTGCTGGATGGTGTTGTATCGCACGCGTCTGGGTCTGATCATACGGTCAGGCATTGAAGATGCGCTCATGGTGCGTTTGTTGGGCATCAATATACAGCGCGCTTTTCTGGTTGTGTTCGGCGTTGGCGCTGCTGCGGCGGGTTTTGCCGGCATGATTTACGCGCCTATCGTATCCATCGTACCGGACATGGGTTTCAGGATATTGATCCAGTCTTTTGTGGTGGTTGTATTGGGTGGTGTCGGCTCATTTCCCGGAGCAATCCTGGGCGGCCTGATCGCCGGTCAAATATTAAGCCTGACTTCACTTGTTAATCCCGTGTATTCCGATGTCATGCTGTTTGCGGCGATGGCATTGGTGCTTATTTTGCGACCACAAGGTCTATTGGGTGTGGAGGGTAGAGCATGAGCCAGTCAAATGATTCTGTGGCTCTTGATGCTGCAGCAAGTGCATCCAATGGTCAGGCCTCTGCCGCGGCGGCACGTCCAGGCGGTTTGCGCCGCCGCTACCGCGTAGAGTTCTTTACCGCAGTGGTACTGGGTGTAGCGCCGTTTCTGGCCCCTCTTGTTGGCGCGGGTCCTGATTTGCTGGGCCGCGTCTTGATCTGGGGGCTGTTTGGTTTAGGCTTCGATTTGTTGTTTGGCTACGCGGGTTTGCTCTCGTTTGGGCAGGCGGCTTTTTATGGCACAGGCAGTTTTGTCACGGCGGATCTGCTGACCACGGGGCTGATTCCCAATATGCTGCTTGCACTGGTCGTTGCCATGCTGGTGGCCTCGGTTCTAGGTCTGCTGATTGGCTACCTTACTTTGCGGCGTAGCGGTATTTACTTTGCAATGAGCACGCTGGCTTTCGCCGAAATGATTTACTTCCTTGAGTTTGGGCCATTGCGCGAATGGACAGGGGGTGAAAACGGCATACCGGGCATTCCAGAACCAGTGCTCGACTTCGGCTTCTATAGCATCTTGATTCAGCCTGGTTGGCCTATGTATACCTTCCTGGCAGGGATGTTCTTCATAGGGTTCGTGATTGCACGGCGCATTGCCTTGTCGCCATTTGGCGTGGTGCTTACCGCCATTCGCGGCAATCCAAGGCGCGCCATGGCGGTAGGTCATAGAATCCAGCGCTATAAATTGGCTGTGTTTGTGGTGGCGGCGGCCTATGGCGGGGTCGCAGGCGGCTTGCTGGGTCTGTTCCAAGGCTATATGCCGCCAGATGCTTTTAACCTGCACACCTCCGCCGAGCTGGTGATCCAGACTGTCATGGGCGGCTCAGGCACTTTGTTCGGGCCTTTGTTGGGCGCGTTGATCTGGCTGTACTTGTATGAAGTACTGCAGTTCGTGGAGGCCGTGGGGGCATATTGGCGGTTGATATTAGGCGTCATTTTTGTGCTGCTGGTTACGGTATTTCGTCGTGGAATTTGCGGCGAATACATCGCTTGGCGCGACAAACGCATGACGCGTCGGCTGACGCGGGCTATCGATGCGGGCGATGGCGGCGTCATGCCTGGCCATCGCAAGGGCGGTCAACTGGTCATGCGGGAAGTCAAGCCAACGCCTGCGGGCACTCCTGTGCTGCAAGCCAATAATATTGCCAAGCACTATGGTGGCCTCAAGGCAGTCAAAGGCGTATCCATATCGATAGAAGAAGGCGAACTGCGTGGTCTGATCGGCCCTAACGGCGCCGGCAAGTCGACGTTCTTCAAAATGCTGGCGGGCGAGATCGAGCCGACCTCGGGTGAAGTATTCCTGCGCGGCGGCAATATCACCGGCATAGGCGTGACGCAGGTGTGCCAACTGGGCATGAGCAAAAGCTATCAAGTCAATGAGCTGTTCGATGCTTTGACGGTGCGACAAAACATCCTGATGTCGGTCCTGGGCCAGCAGCGAGGTTCTTTCCGTTTTGATGCTTTGGCCAGTTTAAATGGCGTGCCGGGGTACGGGCAGCAGGTTGATGCCGCACTCGAGCTTGTCGAACTTTCCCACAAGGCCGAGACGCCGGTCCACGAGTTGTCATACGGTGAAAAGCGGCGGGTCGAAATTGGGCTGGCGCTGGCTACCGGAGCCAACGTCCTGCTGCTGGATGAGCCTTTGGCGGGTATGAGTCCGGAAGAACGCGTGCAGACGGTTGCCTTGCTGAAAAGCATACGACGCGGAAGAACCGTCCTGATCGTCGAACACGATATGGATGCCATGTTTGAGTTGGCCGACAAAATCACTGTCTTGTATGACGGGAATTTCCTGGCGGAAGGCACGCCGGAAGAAATTCGCAGCAGCAAGGCGGTCCAGGAAGCCTATTTGGGAGGCGTAGACGAATTATGAGTCTGCTCGAAGTCAACGGTATCAATACCTTTTATGGCGATTCGCACATTTTGTTCGATGTGTCACTTAACGTTCAGGAAAATGAAGTGGTGGCGCTGCTGGGTCGCAATGGCGCGGGTAAATCCACGCTGTTGAAAAGCATAGCGGGCGCCCTGACTCCTAAATCCGGCACCATCACATTCAACGGCACGGCAATACATCAGATGCCGGCGCATCTGATCGCCAGGCAGGGTTTGCAATTGGTGCCTGAAGAGCGACGGGTGATCGGGGGCATTACTGTCCACGAAAACCTGCAGCTTGCGGCAATGACGGCGAAGAAGCCCCTGAGCTTCGCCGAAATTTATCGAACCTTCCCACGCCTGGATGAACGGCGCAATAACAAGGGGCGTGAGCTTTCAGGGGGCGAGCAGCAGATGGTCGCGATTGCCCGGGCCATGATCCGGGATGCGCGCCTGATCCTGCTTGATGAACCCTTTGAAGGGCTGGCTCCACTTATCGTGCGCGACCTGATGAAGGTCTGTCAGGATCTGGCGAAGCAAGGGCGAACCATCG
This sequence comes from Candidimonas sp., assembly GCA_035514715.1. Lineage (GTDB taxonomy): Bacteria > Pseudomonadota > Gammaproteobacteria > Burkholderiales > Burkholderiaceae_B > Pollutimonas. The sequence goes on along the minus strand of DATJCP010000137.1, from coordinate 4,936 downwards.
TTGTCGTCGAGCAAAACGTGGCTGCCGCACTGTCAATGGCCAGCCGTTGTTATCTTTTGAATACGGGCCATGTGGTGTTCGGAGGAACCACTGCCGAGTTGCAGCAGAAGCCGGAGATCATGAATCGCTATCTGGGCGCTGCAGCCTGAGTCATGTTTCAGTTAAAGCAGGAGTGTATGTGATGTCGTCTACTATTGATTCCATTCTCGTCGAAGACCGGATATTTCCTCCGTCTCGCGCTGCTGTAGAAGGCGCCGCGGTGTCGGGCATGGAAGACTATAAAGCGCTATGCGATGAAGCCGAGCGCGACCCCGACGGATTTTGGGGCCGCCTGGCCAACGAGCATCTTCAGTGGCGCAAGCCATTCACCAAAATACTGGATGAATCGCAGGCGCCGTTCTACACCTGGTTCGAAGACGGCGAGCTGAACGTTTCCGAAAACTGCCTGGATGTCCATCTTGAAAACGGCAATGCCGACAAGCGCGCCATTATTTTCGAGGCCGACGATGGAACTGTCGAGAGCATCACTTATCGTCAATTGCACGCCCGGGTATGCCGTATTGCCAATGGCATAAAGTCTCTTGGGTACGGCAAGGGCGATCGGGCCATTATCTATTTGCCGATGTCCATCGAGGCGATTGCGGCCATGCAGGCATGCGCCCGGCTTGGCGTTACGCATTCAGTGGTGTTCGGCGGATTTTCCTCCAAGAGCTTGCATCAGCGTATTGTCGATGTGGGCGCGACTTTGGTGATTACCGCCGATGCGCAGTTACGCGGCGGACGTCCCATTGCGTTGAAGTCCGCGGTAGATGAAGCCCTTGCCGACGAAGGTGGTGATATCGTCAAGAAAGTGATCGTGTACAAGCGTGCCGGCACGGACGTGGCCTGGAACGATGACCGTGATGTATGGCTGCATGAACTGGAAGCGGGGCAGTCTGATGTTTGCGAGCCTGTTCCAGTCGAGGCAGAACATCCCTTGTTTATTTTGTACACGTCGGGCTCTACCGGAAAGCCGAAAGGGGTACAGCACTCTTCGGCAGGGTATTTGCTTTGGGCATCGCTAACATCGAAATGGGTATTCGATGCGCGCCCGGACGATGTGTTCTGGTGCACGGCAGATGTAGGCTGGGTGACCGGCCACACCTATATTGCCTACGGCACCTTGGCGGCAGGCATGACGCAAGTGGTGTTCGAGGGCATACCCACTTATCCTAACGCCGGCCGTTTCTGGGAAATGATTCAGCGCCATAAAGTCAGCATTTTTTACACGGCGCCTACAGCCATCCGGTCTCTTATCAAGGCAGCCCAGGTCAGTCCGGATACGCATCCACAGCGCTACGACTTGTCCAGCTTGCGTTTGCTGGGTTCGGTAGGCGAACCTATCAATCCCGAAGCGTGGATCTGGTATCACAATAACGTAGGCAATACCCGTTGCCCCATTGTCGATACCTGGTGGCAAACGGAAACTGGCGGGCACGTGCTTACTCCCTTGCCAGGGGCTACGCCGCTTAAGCCGGGTTCATGTACCTTTCCATTACCCGGCATATCGGCAGGAATCGTCAATGAAGCAGGTGAAGATATTCCCAATGGGCGTGGCGGCTACTTGGTCATCAAGCGGCCTTGGCCTGCGATGATACGTAATGTATGGGGAGATTCGGCGCGTTTCAAAAGCAGCTATTTTCCGCCAGAGCTCAAAGGCTATTACATGGCCGGCGACAATGCTCAGCGTGATAACGACGGGTATTACTGGATCATGGGCCGTACTGACGATGTTCTCAGCGTTTCCGGACATCGCCTAGGAGGAACAGAAATTGAATCCGCTTTGGTGGCGCATGAACTCGTGGCTGAAGCTGCAGTGGTAGGTCGCCCCGATGCGACAACTGGTGAAGCTATCGTGGCCTTTGTGATATTGAAAGGCCAAGCGCCGGAAGGAAAAAAGGCCGAAGCCTTGGCGAAAGAGCTGCGTGATTGGGTGGCAAGCGAAGTTGGCCCGATTGCCAAACCACGGGATATTCGATTTGGGAACAACCTGCCCAAGACCAGATCAGGAAAAATTCTGCGCCGTTTATTACGTGTCGTCGCAGAAGGGCAGGAGGTTACTCAGGACGTTTCCACGCTCGAGAATCCAGACGTCTTGAAGCAATTTACCGGCGTGTATTGATACGGCGATCAGCCCTTTTTGCGGTGGGGGTTTTCCTCCATAGCTATAAGTACACGTCTCATTAGAATCATAATGAAAATGCTGCGGCGGATCAGTATTCGGGGGAGGGAGTCATTATGATGTCGCAACTCGATACGGGTGCCGCAGCAGGCACCAGCTTGCTGGTGGGCGGACTGAGCCGGGACTTTGCCGATTCCACTGTGCTGACTGGTCACGGTCATGAAATGGGCGAGCTGAAGTTCGCCCTGAGCGGCGTCATGGTCGTTGCAAGCACAGATGGGCATTGGGTTGTTCCGCCAGGCCGTGCGCTTTGGCTGGCGCCCAACGTCAGACACAAGGTGCGCATGTTGGGCAAAGTGCAGTTGCGGTCGGTATTTATCAACCCCGACTTTCTTCCCGGCTTGCCGGTTCAAAGCCGCATGCTCTCGGTTTCTCCGCTATTTCGTGAGGTTATCACGGCTGTTGCGATGGCGCCTGCCAGGCCAAAGCCGTGCCGGCGAACCCTGTTGCTAATGGATTTGTTGCTCGAAGAGGTCAATGGCTGTTCGGCTCTGCCTTTGCATTTGCCTGTACCGCGCGATCATCGCCTGGCCAGGATCTGCAGTCATATTCAGGAGCATCTGGATGACATGACGACCTTGCAGGAATGGGCCAGAGACTTGGGCTACGATCAGCGTACCTTGCACCGTCTGTTCATTCGCGAGTTGGGTATGCCGTTTATTCAGTGGCGCCAGCAGGCCAAGCTGCTGACGGCGCTCGAGTGGCTGGCGGAGGGGCGGCAGGTATTAGGTATTGCCCTTGATCTGGGTTACCAGACGCAAAGCGCTTTTACCGCGATGTTCCGAAAAAACCTGGGTATTACGCCCAGCGAGTTCATCAAGAACTCGTTGGGCGAAGCGTGATGGTTTGCAGGGCAAGCATCGGTTTGCGCGCCTGGCTTTGTCACCGCATTTCAAAGGCTTCCTGATGGAAGGTGAACCTGCCTGTCCATTCGTTTTTAAAGCGGTTTTTCAGCTTTTCAGCCAAGCCGTTGGGACCGCAGAACCAGACCTCTGAACTGTCTTGCTGCATGTCGTCTTTGAACAGCTTGTCGCTGCTCATGGGATTGCAGCCGCCGCTATGGATATAAAGTTTGATGTTTGGTAGGCCTGTGCATAGTGACTCAAGTTGCTTAACAAAAGGATCGCTGTCGGCATCCCTTACGAAATAGTGCAAATCGGCGTGGTATTGGCGTGTTGGGCCATTCTGCAGCGATTCTAGCCAGGCTATGAAAGGTGTAACACCTACCCCGCCTGCAATCCATACCTGTCGTGCTTTCGGATTGCTGCGTGTAAAGTCGAAACACCCATAAGGCCCTTCGACGGTAATTGTCTGGCCTGCTGCAAGTGTATCGGCCAGTTGAGCGGTATGGTCGCCCAGTGTTTTGATTTGGAAACTTACCGAGCCATCGTTGCGGTCTGCGCTGGCGATGGTGAAGGGGTGGGCGCCTTCTGCTTTGTTGAACGTGACAAAGGCAAACTGTCCGGGCTTGTGTCCCGGCCATTTCCGGTCAAGCTGGCAAATGACTTCCGTGATGTTGTCGGCAGGTCTATTAACTGTGACAACGCTGCCGCTGACGCTACGTTTCTTTCCGATAAGTCCAAACAGGGCCAACACGCTGGCAATGGTTCCGGCAACCAGGCAGCATGCCAGCAATATGCCTATGGGCTGTGCCCAGTACCATGGCGGTGCGAGCGCTACCGTGTGGAATGCCAAGCCCAGATACAGTAATGGCATGGCGCGATGCACATAGCGCCAGAATTTGTAGGGAAAGCGTTTCCATAAGGTGACGACCAGCATGATGAGCAGGGCATAAACTATCCATTCTCCGAGATCCTTGGCCAGGGGGCGGGCTGCCAGCGCCAAGGTTGACAGGTCGAATTTTGGCACCTTCCCGGCACTGCCTATCATCGTCTTTAACAAGTCCCCCGACAGGTCCAGCAGCCAATGCGTTGCTGCGAAACCAATCGCGAGTATGCCGGCCCATTTGTGCAGCCGGTACATGCGGTCCATACCGCCCAAAGGCTTTTCCAGCCAGGCTGGCCGTAGGGCAAGAACCATGATCAACGACATCAGGCCTATCGAAAAAAGCCCGCTCAAGAATAGTGCTTGCTGGCGCAGCACCCACGGTAATGCGCCTTGCGGCGTGCCAGTGATATAGAACGTGTCCCAGCCCCAGGCCAGGGCGATTACTGCGAGAAAGACAGTCAGTAAGATTTTCATGAGCGGGTGCTACGGTAAAAAGGTAGAAGGGAAGTAAAGGCTTGCTGACTTAGCGGTCTTTGTTCTTGATCTTGGTTTTTAGAATGTCCCCCGAAGCCAGGTCCATATCGAGCTTGACCCGCTGTCCGTCCTTGTTGCGAGCCTTGGCCTCATACACTGTGCGGTCGCGCTCTATCTCTGTAATGACGGTGTATCCAGCGGCTTCCAGCTTTTCGTGAATTTGCTTGATAGTCAGTACTTGACTGGCCGCAACAGTTTGGGAGCTTGCCGTTGCCGGGGCGGCGTTCTGGGCAAGAGCAGGGGTAAGGCTTGCGGCCGTAAAAAGCATTGCTGCGCTGATGGCGATTGTTGAAAGGCGTTTTGTAGTAGACATGGTTATCTCCGGTAAGTGATAAGGCGGCCGTCTGTTCGACCGTGATGCCATTCTGTGCTTTGTCGTATGAACCTTGTCTGAAGGGTTTGTTAATCTGCGGTTCATCTTCAATCGGCTATAAACGCTTCTTCGCGCGTGCG
>DATJCP010000136.1:0-8234 GCA_035514715.1 Candidimonas sp. | reverse complement strand
TTTAGAAGAACGGCTCGCCGTGCTGGAGGGGGGAACAGCCGCATTGGCTACCGCAAGCGGGATGTCAGCAATTTTTCTGGCAATTACTAACCTCGCGGCAGCCGGGGACCATATCATCGCCTCCGGGTCACTATACGGTGGTACCGAAACTCTATTTCGCCACACTCTACCCCGCTTCAATATTGAGGTGACTCTCAAGGGGCGAGTGCAGCAGCACTTGCTGCAGCCAGGCATCGAACTGTGCAGACGCGGCAGAACCGCCTCCATAGATTTGCCGTAGATTATGGTAGCTAAGGCCGCTGCCGATAATCAGTACGCCTTCTTCGCGCAAGGGCGCTAGGGCTCGGCCCAGGGCCAGATGCAGTGCCGGGTCGTAGCCTGCGTCAATGGAAAGCTGGACCATCGGGACGTCGGCTTCCGGGTACATGACAAAGGCGGGCACGAAGGCGCCGTGGTCAAAGCCGCGTTCTGAATCGATGCCTACGGGCAGGTCGGCGTTCGACAGCAGTTGCTGTACGCGTAGGGCAAGTTCAGGCGAGCCAGGCGCGGGGTACTGAATTTGGTAAGTGTGCTCGGGGAAGCCGTAATAGTCATACAGCATGGGTGGGCGGGGGTTGCCCATGACGCTGAATGAGCCACGGGTTTCCCAGTGGGCCGATACCATAAGTATGGCCTTCGGCTTGCTGCCTATCTGCTTTGGGATGTCGGTCAGCGATGCAGCAAGGGCCGCATTGCTGGCTTGCATGGCGGGAATGTACGGCCAAGGTCCGCCGCCGTGGGAGATAAAGTAAACAGGCAGTTTCATGATGATATTCTGGTAGCCCGGCCCGCAGGCCGGGGTGGTGCGAAGAGTGGGGCGGGAACGGGTTTAGGCTGATTTACGGCGCAAGGCGTCGATGCTCCAAGGGCCTGGGCCAGCGACGGAGATGTACAGGAACACAAAGCAGAATAAAACAGCGGCTTCACCGCCATTCATGACGGGAAAAAAGAACATACCCTTTGTCGCCACGTGGCCCATGAAATAGGCGGCAGCGGTAAACCCCGATGCGATGAATGCGGCGCCGCGTGTGAACAGGCCGATGATGAGCAAGGCGCCGGCAATCAGTTCAATGAGCCCTGCAATACCCATTAGCGAGAAAATTTGCAGGTTTTCGATGGCCGGTCCCGGTGTACCAAAGTATTTGCTGGTACCGTGCCATATCAGGCAATAACCGCTGACAATGCGCAGAATGCTAAGTACGCGTGGAGTCCAGGTAGTGCAAGCGTTCGTCGTCATAGTGATCCCATATAAGAGTGGTGCTGCGTTAAGAAATGCTGCTTGGGTAAAACTGCCGGAAGCGAATCATGCAGAGATATCGTTTCTTGCATCTATCAATAAGTCAATGATTTACAGCAAGAAAGTTTAATAGAATAATAATAAGAAATATACGCTTAAATTATTATCAATTCATTTCCTATTAGGAATCAATGGACACGCTACTTAGCTTGCGGGTGTTTTGCGAAATTGCCGACGCGGGCAGTTTTGTTGCGGCAGCTGAAAGGCTGTCGCTGTCGGCGCCCATGGTCAGCAAGCACATTGCGCATCTGGAACGTGAACTGGGGGCGCGGTTGTTGAATCGCACCAGCCGCCGGGTGAGCCTGACTGAGGCCGGCGCTTTGTATTACGAACAGTGCAGGGGGGCGCTGGAAATGCTTGAGCTTGCTGCGGCGACCATAGGCAGCAGTGCGGAAGCCCCAAGAGGAAATTTGAAGGTTACGGCGCCGGTATGGTTTGCCAATCCGCGTGTTGTGGACGTGCTGGCGGCGTATCAGAAGCGGTATCCCGACGTGGTCCTGGACTTGCGCTTTTCCAATCGGAAAGTGGATTTGGCGGCGGAAGGCTATGACTTGGCGCTACGCGTTACCCGCGACCCCTTGGCGCATCTGATTGTGCGAAAAATCTGCACCATCCAGTTTTACTTGGTAGCGGCGCCTGATTACTTCAACAGCTTCGGCGTGCCAGAGAATATTGCGGCCTTGTCCAACTACGGCGGCATTCTGCCCAGTTATCTGAGTACCGAGGGTTTCGAGTTCGATGGCCCCAAGGGTAAGGTTCTTATACGCTTGAACCCTGTGATGAGGTCGGATGATTCCACATACTCGTATCACGCCGTGCGAGCTGGCGTGGGCATAGGTTTTATGCCGTCATGGTTGGTGGACGAGGACTTGGCGGCGGGGCGTCTGGTTCGGGTGCTGCCGCAATATCATCAGGCTCCCCAGGAACTGTACGCCACTTATATCAGCCGCAAGTACCTGACCCCAAAAGTACGCACTTTCATCGATTTCCTGACCGAGTCGCTGGGCACTCCGTCGTTATGACCGATAATATCGTTTTTCTTTTTTGTTGCCTGAATCATGACTGACTCTTCCTATCGTACTGACTTTGTGCGTTTTTCCCTGGACCAGGGCGTTTTAAGATTTGGTCAATTCAAAGTGAAATCGGGGCGGATAAGCCCGTACTTCTTTAATGCAGGCTTGTTCAATTCCGGCTTTTCGGTAGGGCGCCTGGCCCAATTTTATGCGCAGGCCCTGGTGGACTCCGGTGTCGGTTTCGATATGCTCTTCGGGCCCGCCTATAAAGGGATTCCCTTGTCGACGGCGACCTCGGTGGCATTGGCAAACCATCCTGCCCTGGGCGGGCGTGATGTGCCTTTTGCATTCAATCGCAAGGAAGCCAAAGACCATGGCGAGGGCGGTGTACTGGTCGGTGCTCCGTTGCAGGGCAAGGTCGTGATCATCGATGATGTGATTACCGCCGGCACGTCGGTGCGCGAGTCGGTCGAAATTATTCGTCAGGCTGGTGCGGAACCGGCTGCTGTGCTGATTGCGCTGGATCGCATGGAGCGGGCGGGCGCGGACGATGCTTTGTCTGCTCATTCGGCAGTGCAAGATGTGGCCAAGACTTATGGCATTCCTGTCGTCAGCATTGCATCGCTGGCCGATATCATGGGGCTGCTTGAAAACGATGCCCAGCTTGCCGAACATCGGGATGCCGTGGCGGCATACAGGGCAAAGTACGGCGTGTAAAAAATAACGGGCGTTACCTATTTGGTAAACGCCCGTTATTTCGTGCTTCTTTTTTCTAGCCCAGCTTTTCCTTCAGCAAGTCATTGACCTGCTGCGGGTTGGCTTTGCCCTTGGCGGCTTTCATGATCTGGCCGACCAGGGAGTTGAACGCCTTTTGCTTGCCGGCGCGGAATTCCTCGACGATGGCTGGATTGGCGGCCAGCACTTCATCTATCATCGCGCCGATGGCGCCACTGTCGCTGATTTGCTTCAGGCCGCGAGCCTCGATGATGGCATCGGGGTTGCCGCCATGTTCGCCTGCCCACATTGCCGTGAATACTTCGCGCGCCATTTTGTTGGAAATGGTGCCATCGATAATGCGTTCGACCAGGGCGGCCAGCGTAGCGGGTTGAATCGGGCTTTGTTCGATTTCAAGTTCGTCGCGATTCAGGGCGGCCGAGAGTTCGCCCAGCACCCAGTTGGCAGCCAGCTTGGCCTGCCCTGCGGGCAATTTGCCAGCAACCTCTTCGAAATAGTTGGAGCTGGCGCGGCTGGTGGTCAGCTGGGCGGCGTCGTAGCCGCTCAGGCCCAGATCCTGCTCAAAGCGCAGGCGCTTTTGTGCCGGAAGTTCGGGCATGGCATCTTTTACCCGGGTGACCCATTCGGGTGAAATGACCAGCGGCGGAAGGTCGGGATCGGGGAAGTAACGGTAATCGTGTGCGTCTTCTTTGCTGCGCATGCTGCGGGTTTCATCCCGGTCCGAGTCGTACAGGCGGGTTTCCTGCACCACCTTGCCACCGTCTTCGATGAGCTCGATCTGGCGGCGGACTTCGTACTGGATGGCGCGTTCCAGAAAGCGGAAGGAATTGACGTTCTTGACTTCGCTGCGAGTGCCCAGTTCTTTCTGGCCCTTGGGGCGTACCGACACGTTGGCGTCGATACGGAACGAACCTTCTTGCATATTGCCATCGCAAATGCCCAGCCATACGACCAAGCCATGCAGGGCGCGGGCATAAGCCACGGCTTCGGCGGCCGAGCGCATTTCCGGCTCGGACACGATTTCCAGCAAAGGCGTACCGGCGCGGTTAAGGTCTATGCCGGTCGATGATTCGCCGTGCGGGCCGGTGAAGTTTTCGTGCAAGGATTTGCCTGCGTCTTCTTCAAGGTGGGCGCGGGTCAGGTTGATGGTTTTTTCTTCATCGCCTACAAAAAAGCTGATGGTTCCGCCTTGGACCACAGGAATTTCGAACTGGCTGATCTGGTAGTTTTTAGGCAGGTCAGGGTAGAAGTAGTTTTTCCGGGCAAAGATCGAGCGCGGCGCGATGTGGGCGCCGACAGCCAGGCCGAACTGGATGGCGCGTTCGACGGCGCCTTTGTTCATGACTGGCAGCGTGCCGGGCAGAGCCATGTCGACTTCGTTGGCCTGGGTGTTGGGGGCCGCGCCGAATCGGGTGCTGCTGTTAGAAAAAATCTTGGATTCGGTGGAAAGCTGCGTGTGCGTTTCCAGCCCGATGACGATTTCCCATTCCATTATTTCTGTCCTGGTGTGCGTTGGTGCCAATCGGTAACTTGCTGGTAGCGGTCGGCGATTGCCAGCAGGCGGCCTTCGTTAAAGTAGTTGCCTATGATTTGCAGCCCGATAGGCAAGGGGCGTTGGGGGCTGCCGAAACCGCAGGGGATGGACATGGCCGGAAGGCCTGCCAGGCTGACGCCCAGTGTGTAGATGTCGGCCAGCCAGTCGGCGGTCGGGTCTTCACGGTTGTCGCCTATGTGTTTAGCCACTGTGGGTGTGACAGGGCCCATGATGACGTCGCATTGGTTGGTGAAGGCTTGCTGGAAGTCGTTCACGATCATCCGGCGTACGCGTTGCGCCTGCAGGTAATAGGCATCGTAATAGCCGTGAGACAACACGTAGGTGCCGACCATGATGCGGCGCAGGACTTCGGCGCCGAAGCCTTCGGTGCGCGAGCGGCTGGTCATCTCGGCCAGGTCGCGGTATTGCTCGGCCCGGTGGCCGTAGCGCACGCCGTCGTAGCGCGACAGGTTGCTGGACGCTTCGGCCGGGGCAATAACGTAATACGTGGGTATGGAAAGTTCGGTACGGGGCAGAGAAATGCTGACACGTACCGCACCCAACGACTCAAAGGTTTGTAGCGCGGCTTCAACCGCGGCAGCGACATCGCTGGCCAGACCGGCATTGAAGAACTCGGTGGGTACGCCGATGCGCAAGCCAGCCAATGGCTTGCCGCCAGCTGCATCTTGCGATTGAACGGTGGCATCGAAGTCGGCGCGTATGCGGCCGGGCGCGTTTTCTATACCGTCGCAGGTTTCAAGGCTGGTCGAGTCGCGCGGGTCGAAGCCGCTCATGGTGTCGAGCAGTTCAAGCAGGTCTTTGGCGTGGCGTGCGATAGGGCCGGCCTGATCCAGGCTGGAGCCGTAGGCAATCATGCCAAAGCGTGAAACCGTTCCGTAGGTGGGCTTGATGCCGCTGACGCCGCATAAGGCCGCTGGCTGGCGCACCGATCCGCCAGTATCAGTACCGGTGGCGGCCATGATCAGGCCAGCAGCAACGGCTGCAGCTGACCCGCCTGAGGAGCCGCCGGGCACCGCAGTAAGATCCCAGGGGTTCTTGGTGGGCCCGAAGGCCGAGTTTTCGTTGCCCGAGCCCATGGCGAATTCGTCGCAGTTCAGCTTGCCTATGGATACAGCGCCGGCCTGTTGCAGGCGGCTGACCACGGTTGCATCGAACGGACTGACATAGTCGGCCAACATTTTGCTGGCGGCAGTGGTGCGCCAGCCCTGGGTGGTGAATACGTCTTTGTGTCCGATGGGTATGCCGGCCAGTACGCCAGCTTGCCCTGCCGCAATCAACTTGTCGGCGGCATCGGCCTGGGCCAGAGTCAGTGCGGGGTCTATGTGCAGGAAGGCGTTCAGGTCGTTATGGGCCTGGGCGGCTTCAAGCGCACTGGTTGCCAGCTCGCGCGCGCTAAGCTTGCGTTCTTGCAAGGCGCTGCGCAATGACTGGATACTGTCGAATTCTGAGTGTAGAGTTGTGCTTGACATTGATTTACTCGATAACCGTAGGCACCAGGAACAGGCCCTCTTCTTCGGCGGGGGAATTTGCCATCAGGGCTTCGCGCTGGGCGGGTGTGCCGCTGGGGGCTGCGGCGTCTGTACGCAGGCGTAGCGCGATGTCTTGATGCGCAGCCAGCGGATGGGCCATAGGCTCGACGCCTGTGGTGTCGACGGCCTGCAACTTTTCGATCAGGCCCAGCATGCCGTCCAGGTCTTTCTGAGCGCGGCTGGATTCATCGGGCGAAAGTTCAATACGTGCGAGCCGTGCGATACGGGCCACATCTTGCTGGGTAATTGCCATTGGTGTCTTAATGTAAGAAGGATATCTAGAGGCGAAATGTATAAGATTGCAACCGCTACGGGTATGGATGGGTTACAGAACATAATATGCTGATATTCGACCTTATCAAGGGTCAATTATAAGTTATCATTATCGGTTTAATTCGTCAGCCAAATTTTGGCGCCCGCTTTTGCGGTGGAAAACCTTTCCGAATTAACGATTTTTATCAATTTTGATTTTACTGGGCGCCCATGTTCGGATTCCTGCGTAGTTATTTCTCCACCGATATGGCGATCGATCTCGGTACAGCCAATACTCTTATCTATGTTCGCGGTAAGGGCATTGTATTGGACGAGCCTTCGGTTGTTGCCATCCGCCACGAAGGTGGCCCCAATGGCAAGAAAATTATCCAGGCTGTTGGGCGTGAAGCCAAGCAGATGCTGGGCCGCGTACCAGGTAACATCGAGGCTATTCGCCCCATGAAAGACGGCGTAATCGCCGATTTCACAGTTACCGAGCAAATGCTCAAGCAGTTCATACGCATGGTGCATCCGCGCAGCATGTTTGCCCCCAGCCCGCGTATTATCGTGTGCGTTCCTTGCGGTTCCACCCAAGTCGAGCGTCGTGCCATTCGCGAATCGGCGCTGGGCGCAGGGGCCAGCCAAGTGTATCTTATCGAAGAACCCATGGCTGCAGCCATCGGTGCCGGGCTTGCCGTATCGGACGCCAGCGGCTCCATGGTGGTCGATATCGGTGGGGGCACCACAGAAGTCGCCATCATTTCGCTGGGCGGTATGGTCTACAAAGGCTCGGTGCGTGTAGGCGGCGATAAATTCGACGAGTCCATCATCAATTACATTCGCCGCAACTACGGCATGCTTATTGGTGAGCCCACCGCCGAACTCATCAAGAAAGAAATCGGTTCCGCTTTTCCCGGATCCGAAGTCCGCGAGATCGAAGTCAAGGGTCGCAATTTGTCTGAAGGTGTGCCGCGCAGCTTTACGGTTTCCTCCAACGAAATTCTTGAGTCCCTCACCGATCCGCTCAACCAGATCGTGTCGGCAGTCAAGACCGCGTTGGAACAGACTCCGCCCGAGCTTGGCGCCGACATTACCGACAAGGGTATTGCCCTGACCGGCGGTGGTGCGCTGCTGCACGATCTTGACCGCTTGCTCCAGGAAGAAACCGGTCTGCCCGTTGTGGTTGCCGACGATCCCCTGACCTGCGTTGTACGCGGCTGCGGCGAGGCGCTGGAACACCTCGAACGTCTCGGTACGGTATTCATTTACGATTGAGTTTGGTTCAGTAAGGTCGGGTGTCTCTGTGAGCGCCAGGCAGATCAAGGCGCGAGCGCGACTATCTCATGCAAGAAAATGGCACGATCAGGCTATTCAAACGCGGTCCTACCGCTGAATTCCGCCTGTTCGTACTCATCGTACTGGCCGTAAGCTTGTTGGTTGTCGATTCTCGGTGGCGAGTTCTGGATCCGGCGCGGCAAGCTATTTCAGTCGTTCTGTATCCCTTTCAGCGGCTGATGCTCGCTCCGCGCGATGCTGTCGAGTACGTCAATAACTGGGCGGATGCCGCAGCGCTGGCCCGTACCGAAAAAGAAGCGTTGCAACAGCAGCGCATTGAATTAGCCCAAATATCCACTCATGCGGCGCAGTTGGCGGCTGAAAACGAGCAGTTGCGGCGTTTGCTGAATGTAGCCGATGCCGTGATCCAGCCCTCTGTGGCCGTCGAAGTCTTCTACGAGCCTCCCAATGCGTTTTCGCATCATCTTGTATTCAACAAGGGGTCGTCCAGCGGCATTCTTCCGGGCATGCCGGTCATC
>DATJCP010000135.1:0-10342 GCA_035514715.1 Candidimonas sp. | reverse complement strand
CCGCACCAATGGCCCGGTACTTCACGCCTTTTAAAGCCAAAGGAATCAAGGCGACGATAATCAGGGCGTTGAAAATGACCGCTGACATGATTGCGGACGATGAGCTGGACAAGGCCATGATATTGAGCGCCTTGAGTTCCGGGTAACTGGTCACGAACGCCGCCGGGATGATCGCAAAATACTTGGCGACATCATTGGCAATCGAAAATGTAGTCAAAGAGCCGCGGGTCATCAGCATTTGTTTGCCGATCTCCACAATTTCCAGCAACTTGGTGGGATTTGAATCCAGATCAACCATATTGCCGGCTTCTTTTGCTGCCTGGGTGCCGGAATTCATTGCCACCGCGACATCCGCCTGCGCCAGCGCAGGAGCATCGTTCGTGCCATCGCCGGTCATTGCTACCAGCCTGCCCTGCGCCTGATAGCTGCGGATCAATTTCAATTTATCTTCTGGCGTCGCTTCCGCAAGAAAATCGTCCACCCCGGCCTCCGCCGCAATAGCCGCTGCGGTCAGCTTATTGTCACCGGTAATCATGACCGTCTTGATGCCCATTTCGCGAAGCTGTGCGAATCGTTCCTTGATGCCGCCTTTGACGATATCTTTCAGTTCAATGACTCCCATTACCGTATTGTCATCAACGACCACCAGCGGAGTGCTGCCACTGCGGGAAATATCGCTCACGGCCTCAGCAACATCGGCAGGAAACAGACCTCCCGACGACTCGACATACTGTTTCATGGCGTCGGCCGCACCTTTGCGTATCGAACGCCCTCCGATGTCGATGCCGCTCATCCGTGTCTGGGCGCTGAAACCGACGAAATTAGCGCTTAACGCGGCCATATCCCGCTCCCGAATATTGAAGCGCTGCTTGGCCAATACCACGATGCTGCGCCCTTCCGGCGTTTCGTCGGCCAAGGAGGCAAGCTGGGCAACATTGGCCAGTTGTTCTTCGGTAACCCCAGTAGCGGCTACAAACCTTGCCGCCTGCCTGTTCCCCAGCGTAATCGTGCCTGTCTTGTCCAGCAGCAGCACATCAACGTCGCCGGCCGCTTCCACCGCCCGGCCGGACGTAGCAATCACACTGGCTTGCATCATGCGGCTCATACCAGCCACGCCTATTGCTGACAGCAACCCGCCTATCGTCGTGGGTATCAGGCAAACCAACAAGGCAATCAGCACCGTTATGGTAATTGGCGTACCAGCCTTGGCCATATTGACGGCATACAAGGAAAACGGCAGCAAGGTCACGGTGACGATCAGGAAAACAATGGTCAGCGCCACCAGCAGTATCGTCAAGGCTATTTCATTAGGCGTCTTTTGCCGCCTGGCCCCTTCGACCATGGCAATCATGCGATCGATAAAGGCTTCTCCCGGATCAACCGCAACGCGTACCACCAGCCAGTCGGACAAGATACGGGTGCCGCCTGTGACCGAAGAAAAATCGCCCCCCGACTCGCGAATGACAGGCGCCGACTCGCCGGTAATGGCACTTTCGTCGACCGAGGCAACCCCTTCGACCACAACGCCATCGGCAGGAATGATATCGCCCGCTTGAACCAGCACGATATCGTCTTTGCGCAAGCTATCTCCAGTGACAGCAACCCAACTGCTACCGAAGCGCGGCTCATTGAGCTTCTTGGCCGTGACGGTTTGCTTCAAAGCCCGCAAGAAGCCGGTTTGGGCTTTGCTGCGGCCTTCAGCCAATGCCTCGGCAAAATTGGCGAATAGCACCGTGAACCATAGCCAGATCGACACCGCAAGAATAAAGCCGGGACTGGCTTCGCCATGACCGCCCAGGGATAATAAGAACAACAATGTGGTGATGATGCTGCCCACATAGACCACGAACATAACCGGATTGCGCAATTGCTGGCGAAAATGCAATTTCTTGAAGGTTTCGACCAATGCAGGCCCAATCAGGGCGGATTCAAAAAGCGGCAGCTTTTTGCGAGCGGACGACGATACTGGCTTGACTTGTGAAATAGACATGACGCTCACCATTAATGCGCAAAAAGTTGCAAATGCTCGACGACCGGTCCAAGCGCAAGCGCCGGGACATAGTTCAGCACACCAACCAGCACCACCGTCCCAATCAACAAGACAATGAATAACAGCCCATGCGTTGGCATAGTTCCGGCAGTGACTTCCAAACGTTTCTTTGCCGCTAAAGAACCGGCGATGGCCAGAATCGGGACAATTACGGCAAAGCGGCCGAACCACATCGCAATCGCCAACAGAACGTTGTAGAACGGCGTATTAGCAGACAAACCGGCAAAAGCGCTACCGTTGTTATTGGCAGCCGAACTGAACGCATACAGAACTTCGGAAAAGCCATGTGCGCCGGGGTTGGTGATACCGGCCAAGCCGGCACCCAACATCACCGCAATGGCTGTCCCAACCAAGACCAGAATCGGCGTGACAAGTATGGCGATAGCCGCCATCTTCATCTCGTAAGCCTGAATCTTTTTCCCCAAATATTCCGGGGTGCGCCCTATCATCAAACCTGCGATGAATACGGCCAGGATCGCAAAGACCAGCATCCCGTATAAGCCCGATCCGGCGCCGCCGAAAACCACTTCACCGAACTGCATGAGCGCCAATGGCACCATTCCGCCAAGAGGCATGAACGAATCGTGCATCGCATTGACCGCGCCGCAAGACGCAGCTGTCGTAATGGCCGCGAATAGTGCCGACGCACTGATCCCGAAACGCGTTTCCTTACCCTCCATATTGCCGCCCGACTGCAAGACGCTAGCGGCCTGGTCCACGCCCAGCGCCTGTAGCGCCGGATGCGCCTGCTGCTCGGCAATCAAGACAACAACGGTAAGCACAATGAAAATCGCCGTCATCGCCCCCAGAACAGCCCAGCCCTGACGCATATCGCCAACCCCGCGTCCAAACGCAAAGCAGAGTCCCGCTGGAATCAGAAGAATCGACAGCATCTGAAGGAAATTACTTAACGGCGTCGGGTTTTCGTAAGGGTGCGCCGAGTTGGCGTTGAAGAAACCGCCGCCGTTGGTCCCAAGCATTTTGATCGCTTCCTGTGACGCTACCGGCCCCATCGCCAATGTCTGTGTCTTGGCAACCTGGGTTTCCATCAAAGGCGCCCCCTGTGCATCCTGCAAAGGCTGTCCATCCGGTGCTACCTGCACTTGCTGATAGGTCACAGGATCCAGCAACGTCACCTCTTTGTATGCCGAAAAATTCTGTATTACGCCTTGGCTCATCAAACATATCGCCAAGATTGTGGACAGCGGCAGCAACACATAAAGCGTCACGCGAGTGATGTCCACCCAGAAATTACCAATAGCCGCTATGGAATGCGACGCCAAGCCTCGTATCAATGCAAAGGCGACGGCAATGCCGGTGGCTGCCGAGAAAAAGTTCTGTCCAGTCAACACCAACATCTGGGTCAAATAACTCATTGTCGATTCACCGCCATACCCTTGCCAGTTGGTGTTGCTGACAAAACTGACTGCTGTATTGAACGCCGAGTCCGGAGACACATTAGCCAGCGCCTGCGGATTAAGCGGCAACCACAACTGCAGTCGCTGGACCGCGTACACAGCGATTGCACCCAAGGCGTTGAATATCAGCAAAGCGATGGCATAAGTTTTCCAACCCATGGGCGCTGGCGACGCAATACCGCAAAGCCGGTAAACCAGGTTTTCCAGCCTGCCTAACCAGCCCAGGCCGGCGATGGGGGCACCATCGTAAACTTTCGCCAGGTAAGCGCCCATTGGGTAAGCCAGGGCCAGCAACACCACCAGGAAAGCGACAAGCAGAACCAGGGATTCCATAGTCATCTATAGCTCCTCCGCGTTCAGCAACGCCATAACCAGGTACGCCAACAGGCCGGCAGCCACAATGGCGCCGACCACATAAAACGTATTCATGAGTGTTCCCCCAGCCGGGCGCACCCGATGGCAAGCAGACAGCTCAAGGCCAGGAACGCCGCGATTGCGGCAAGATAAACAACGTCCATCACGATCTCCGAACAAGCTTATTGCGATACTGTTCAGAGTAGAAGAAAGCGTCTAAAAATTGCGTAAAGACTTGGACGTTGCGTGTAAAGGAAAAGTAAAAATGCAGGCGCTATGTGCAATTCGGCCTGTTTTCTTCGCGCTGTTCTTCCTGAGCGGTAAGAATGGCCTCTGGGGTGGACTCAAGCCTGTCCTTCGGTATGGGCTTTCCACTGGCATCCGACAACCCATATGTACCTTCGTCGATTTTCTGCAGCGCCCGCTCGACAACTCGCAGTCGCCGCGCGTCGACCTGATCCCGCAGCGCGCCAAGCCGCTTGCGCTGCCGGTCGATGAATTCCCTGCTTAACGACGCATTTCGATCATCCGCCTCGGCAGAATGAGAAACATAGTCTTCATCCTCTGCGTCGCTGGCATGCGCTATCGCTTCACGTAGCCTTGAGTCCAACTTATCAATGTTCAGCATTACTTTTTCGGAATGGACATTGTCAACGGCAGAAAACGGCACAACAAAATCGCCTGCATTCTCTATATACACCAACAATTCCGGTCGACCGTCAGGTTCGACCTGCCGTACAGAGCCGACACCCTGCGTGCCATCGGACACGAATACAAGATAACCTTCTTTGATAGCGCCTTGCATGACCGGCTCCTGTGTGGAGAATACTTCTGTGTCAGTATCCAGCGTTGCTCTGGATACTGACACAGTACATCAATCCTTGGAAAACGGTTTGCCGTTGAAGTCCACAGTAACAAGCGTGCCGTCCAGTTCGCCCATACCCGGCGAGTTCAGCGGCATACCAGGCGCTGATACGCCTTTCACGGAACGGTCAGCCAACATTTTATTGACGGCAGCAGCAGGTACGTGGCCTTCAATTATCTGCCCCGTCGCGTCAACGACACCAGTATGGCAGGAGCCCAGCTCCACCGGCACGCCCAGCTTTTCCTTGATAGTGCCCATATCCGAAGTTTTTATGGCTTTAACCGTGAAGCCTGACTCGCGCATGTGCTCCACCCAACCCGTGCAGCAGCCGCAATTCGGATCTTGGTAAACCGTAATCGAACCTGTTGCCGCCTGTGCAAAAGTGGAGGCGGTCATTAGTGCCACCGAAAAAAGCATTGTTTTCATTAAAAAAAACCTAAATATCAGTCTGTAAACCATTATGGTAACCCCTCCTGAAGAGGGATGAGAAGTAGTACTATCTACGCCTATGCTGCATGTACATGACTCCATTTTTCTTGATGACCGCGACATCGAATTCACCATGATTCGCGCCCAGGGTTCGGGCGGCCAGAATGTGAACAAGGTATCCAGCGCGGTCCACTTGCGCTTCGATATTGGCCGCTCGTCGTTACCCGACGAATGCAAGGCATCGCTGCTAGAGCTCCCCGACCGGCGGCTGTCGAAAGACGGCATCATCGTGATCAAGGCGCAGTCTTTTCGCAGCCAGGAAAAAAACCGCGCCGATGCCATCGAACGCTTATTGCTATTAATACGCTCTGCCCTGCAAGAGCGCGCATTGCGCAAGCCCACTCGCCCGACCCGGGCTTCGCAGCGCCGGCGCGTACAGCGCAAGGCCTTGCACGGCGAAGTCAAACGCCTGCGCGCCAAAGTCGCCGACTTTCACTAAACAGAGACAGCATGAACACCACACCCAGCGATACGGCCGTTTTGGCGGAGACAAAGCATTGGCTGGCACGCGCCGTTATCGGGCTTAACCTATGCCCTTTCGCCAAAAGCGTTTACATAAAAGAACAGATCCGGTATGTGATCAGCCAATCAGAGTCCGACGCCGATATTTTGGACGAACTTGAAACTGAATTACGCTACCTGACCGATGCCGACCCTATCCAGGTCGACACGACATTGCTGATTTTGCCCAAGGCCCTTAGCGATTTTCTTGACTATAACGACTTTCTGCATCGTGCGAATCGAGTCCTGAAGCGCGCGCGGTTGACCAGCGTACTGCAAATCGCCAGCTTTCATCCCGACTATCAATTCAGCGATAGTGAACCCGACGCCATTGAAAACCTCACCAACCGCGCGCCCTATCCCATTTTGCATTTGCTGCGCGAAGCCAGCATAGAACGGGCTGTCGAGGTATTTCCCGATGCGGCGACGATCTACGAACGCAACGAAGAAACGATGCGCCGCCTTGGCCATGACGGCTGGAAGGCATGGATGGCCAAGCCAACTGGCGACTCAATCGATACGTAACGGCAGCACGGAAAAACCGCCTGCTGGGTAAACCGCTATTGTCGCAGGCTTCTCCGCAACCAAAGCTATGTTTGCCGTTTGTTTGAGAAGTTCCTGAATGATGACAACAAGTTCCAAGCGTGCCAACGACGCACCCGGACAAACATGAATGCCCGCGCCATACAACAAGTTCTGCGCTGGGTCGCGATCAAGCCGAAAAGTATCTGGATCATCAAAAACAGCTTCATCCCGATTCACCGACGCCCAGATGATGGAGAGTCGTTCACCGGCAGCCAATTCACGGCCGCCTATCGTTACCGGCTTTGTCGTTATCCTGCGGTTGGCAATAAGGGGAGCCTGTATTCGCAGTATTTCGTCGATGGCGGCTGGCAATAGCGCAGGGTCTTCGCGCAACAACTGTTGCACAGCGGGTTTGCTTGCCAGATAGTGCGCAACAATGCCCACACAGGACGCCATGGTGCCTAACTCGCCTACAGTCCAATTGCGCAAAATACTGACGATCTCGTCATCGGTAAGCATGCGCTCACCTACCCGCTCATTTAGCAAGCATGTAGTAACGTCTGCCGATGCCGATACGTCAAGCTTGCGGCGCTCGGCCAGCATCTCTTTGATGTAGCCGTCAAATTCGAAAGCGATGGCTGCCATCGCTGCCCTGTCGCCTGCCAATGTCGCTTGATGGTTTTTTTTGATCCAAAGGCGCAACGGTTCGTGCAA
This sequence comes from Candidimonas sp., assembly GCA_035514715.1. GTDB lineage: Bacteria > Pseudomonadota > Gammaproteobacteria > Burkholderiales > Burkholderiaceae_B > Pollutimonas. The sequence continues at coordinate 3,426 of DATJCP010000135.1, read as the reverse complement.
TGCTTTGGGCCAACCCAGAAATGCACTTTGCATCTCCAGGGCAAAAGCCTGCGCAAAATCAGCCATCAGTTCGCACTCGGCCCCTTTAGGCAACTCAGCAACCAGGCGGGCGGCGATATCACGGCAAATTGGTGCGAAGGTGTCGATGCGTTCGGAGGTGAAATAGCGATCGACGATGCGTCGATACTCGCCGTGCTGTGGCGGGTCCATGCCATTGGGTACGGAAAGATGACTGGATACGGCGCTGCTGAAGGTCTCGTGATCGGTCAAAACCTGCATGACATCGGCATGACGAAACAAGGACCAATGCATATATTCGCTATGTGCAACCGGGCATTTCTGGCGCATTTCATCGTATGCGGCGATCTGGTCCTTGCGTACAAAGTCGGCCCGAGGATCCCAATCGGATTCGGGCCTTACAGACATTACATTTTTCACGGAAAACTGACCTTGGTTTGACATTGAAAATGGCGCAATACGCCGCCTGCTTGGCTTAATCAATATAAGCCTTTCAACTACAGGAAAGGCGGCACTGACAAAGCAAAACATGACCCTTGTCAAAAAACAATCAGTTCTCTGTTACCGCGGACGCTATTTCATCTTGGTGACTTTGGTTCCTTCCACATTCAGGTTGGCCATGAGCCCTTGATTCGTCATGACAATGGCGCTGACCGGTTTCGTGGCGGTATTCAAATCCAGCACGCCATTCGCCCCGATGGTAATCAGTGCTACCGATGCATCCACGCCCGCAGTCCAACCCTTGCTATTGACGAATTTGTCCAGCGCTTCCTGGGTCATGAACAAGAAGATAATGGCCTTTGATTGCGCCCCTATCTGCAGTCCGAAAGAGCCAGTGACGGTGCTGTAATAATCGACAGTCTTACCGCCCACGCGTAGCGCCCCTTCGCCATACTCCCCCCCAACTACGAAACCGGCAGCCAACACCGAAGGGAATACCAGTACGCCCCGGGCTTTATTGACCAATTCGCGCGAGCCCTGCGCGGTACGGTAAAGCTTGTCAAGCGTGGCATTGACACTTGCATCGATCTCTTTTGCCTTGGCGGGCCCCTTTGATCCAGCCGACATTGGAGTGGTAGTGCAACCAGCCAACAACACAGCAGCGGCGCCTAACGATATGGCCGACTTGGCCAGGAATTCTCTTTTATTCATATTTGTTCTCCATAACGACACTCACGAGCCGCGACAGCCCCAGAGTGGCTGCCTTAAAGAGTCCCGCCCATCATCAGGCAAGCACTGCATCCGGCGCGAGATAGACCAGCAAGCAGTATGCCTGGCCCTGAGTTAGGCATACCGATGTTCAACCTCTTTTCAGTGTTGTTACGCTTAGCATCAGCATTAACGACGCTTGATTTGGAAACCCGCGCCTTTCCTTATTTCAACTCGTTGTCATGTAGCAAAGCATTGCATTTGATCGTCATACTTCGGCTTCGCAAACAGAACCAAGCGGCCCTCCAGGGTTCTTATAGCCAGAGTCAGGTAATTTGTGCCGCTCTGCCCTCCAGGAGCATGGGCCTCTGGAAAACTGTTTTGGGAGTTTTTTGACATGAGCAAACAATCGCGTATTGCGCTTGCATTCTCTACTTCAGTGTTATGCCTTGGTGTTGCGCTTGCGCCGACTGCGTTTGCCGCTGGCAGCGCGGCCCCCGCAAAAACCACGCATCACAAGAAAGTCAGTAAGGCCGACATGAAGAAACCAACCGCTGCGCCAACCGCAAAAACGCACAAATAGCCAATTACCCGTTTTATCAACGTTAAAGAGAAAACCCGGGCCGCCAAAAGCGGCCCGAATCAATATCCCCTGCCGCGAACCACGACGCCGGTCAACGGTTCGCCGCGCAAGTAGCGATTGATATTGCCAGCCACCTGGGCGATGGAGGTTTCACGCAAACTGGCGGCCGCCACATGGGGAGTTATCGTTACGCGGGGATGCGTCCAGAACGGATGCTCTTGCGGCAATGGCTCCTGGCGAAAAACATCCAGCGTCGCGCCCTGTATATGGCCGGAGTCCAGCAGTGCCAGCAAATCTTCTTCGACCAGATGCCCACCGCGCCCGACATTGATCACATGAGCATCGGGCAACAGCTGTTGTAAAGTATCCCGGCATAGGATGCCGCTGGTTTCGCTCGTCAGCGGCAGTACATTTATCAGCACCCGGGTGCGCGCCAGGAAAGCGGGCAGTTGTTCATGCCCGGCAAAACCTTCAATCCCTGGCAAATCCTTGCCGCTGCGGGACCACCCCGCAACAGGATAATCAAGACCGGCCAGGGTTTGTGCAACGCGTGCGCCCATAAGCCCCATACCCATCACACCCACTGGCCACTTTTTCCGTTGAATGTCAGGTAAGGGTTCCCACTGGCCCTGCTTCTGCTGACCCTCATAGCGATCAAACTGGCGCGACGCCCGCAATAAAGCATACGTTGCATATTCGGCCATCTGTACGGCCATGCCGGCATCCTCCAACCGCACGATAGGCACATCATCGCCCAAACCCGTCAGCCTGAACAAAGCGTCAACCCCCGCGCCCAAGTTGAAGACAGCTTTCAAGCCTGTTTCACGCATGAATATATCGCGCGGCGGATTCCAGACCACCGCAAGCTGGGCGCCAATGGACTGGCCATCGTCCACCCAATTATGGATTTCGGCTTGCGGAACCAAGGCCTGCAAAGGCTGGATCCATGACTCGGGATTCACATCATGAGCAGAGGCAAAAATAATCTTCACGGCATTACCCACTAATCAAGTAAGGGACAAATTTAATATATGATGAATCATACCCTCGTATCAGCCTGGAATTGGGATACCCAAGCTGCCTGAACCGGCCCGCATCCTTGACACCAAGTGCGAGCTGGTAAAGACTTCATACGTGTCCAGAATGCGCTACTAAGCTTTTTCGGGAAATTTCATGAAATACGTCGATTACTATCAAGTGTTAGGTGTTTCGCGCGATGCCACGCAGGCCGATATCAAAAAAGCCTACCGCAAGCTAGCTCACAAACACCATCCCGATGTCAGCAAAGGCACCAGCAATGAAGAAAAATTCAAAGACATTTCAGTTGCTTATGCAACGCTGAAAGACCCCGAAAAACGCGCCGCATACGACGAGCTTGGCCGCCATCCACAAGGCGAGGAATTCGTTCCGCCTAATCAATGGCGCGAGCAATTTCACGGCAACGGCGCCGACTTTTCCGATGTCGACCTAGCCGATTTACTGGCGGCATTTGCGGCATCCCAACAGGCCGAACATCCACACCGCCAACAGCAACAGCCGCTGCGCGGGCCAGACTACGAAGTCCCGGTTTCAATCACTCTGGAACAAGTCTATAGCGGGGCTGAAACCGACATCACTGTATCCGTACCCGAATACGACGCTCATGGCTTGTTGCACCGCATCCCCAAAACCTTCCG
>DATJCP010000134.1:0-8942 GCA_035514715.1 Candidimonas sp. | reverse complement strand
TGGCCGGATTCTTCATCGCTACGTACACGGAACGAAGGATCTTCCTGAGCCAGACGCGACAGCGCAATGCCCATTTTTTCCTGGTCGGCCTTGGTTTTCGGCTCGACAGCTTGCGAAATCACGGGTTCTGGGAAAATCATGCGCTCGAGCAAGATGTGCTCGTCGAGATCGCACAACGTTTCGCCAGTGGTGACGTCTTTCAGGCCAACCACAGCGGCGATGTCGCCTGCCAAAACTTCCTTGATTTCAGCACGGTTGTTTGCGTGCATCTGCAAAATACGGCCGATACGTTCTTTTTTGCCCTTGATAGGGTTATAGACCGTTTCACCGGACTTCAAAACGCCCGAATAAACACGTACGAAAGTCAACTGACCAACGAACGGATCGCTCATCAGTTTGAATGCCAGCGCCGAGAACTTGGCGTTGTCATCAGCCGGCAGGCTGATGAGATTACCTTCGTCGTCGGTACCGTCGACTGGAGGAATATCCACAGGCGAAGGCAGGTAGTCGACAACCGCGTCAAGCATGCGCTGAACGCCCTTGTTCTTGAACGCCGTACCGCACAACATAGGCTGGATTTCGCCAGCAATGGTACGTGTACGAATGCCAAGGTTGATTTCAGCATCGGTCAAGGAACCTGTTTCCAGGTACTTGTTCATGAGCTCTTCGGACGCTTCAGCAGCCGACTCAACCAACTTTTCGCGCCATTCAGTGGCGTCGTCAACCAATTCAGCAGGAATTTCCACGTATTCGAACTTCATGCCTTGGCTGGCTTCGTCCCAAATAATGGCCTTCATTTTGATGAGGTCAACCACACCCTTGAAGGTATCTTCAGCACCGATAGGAATAACGATAGGCACTGGGTTGGCTTTCAGGCGCAACTTAAGCTGGTCGTAGACCTTGAAGAAGTTCGCGCCAGTGCGGTCCATTTTATTGATGAACGCCAAACGTGGCACACCGTACTTGTTGGCTTGGCGCCACACGGTTTCCGACTGGGGCTGAACACCGCCCACAGCGCAATACACCATGCATGCACCGTCGAGCACACGCATGGAGCGTTCAACTTCAATAGTGAAGTCAACGTGTCCGGGGGTGTCGATGATGTTGATGCGGTGCTCTGGATAATCGCCAGCCATACCACGCCAGAAAGCCGTAGTAGCAGCCGAAGTAATCGTGATGCCGCGCTCTTGCTCTTGCTCCATCCAGTCCATGGTGGCTGAGCCTTCATGGGTTTCGCCAATTTTATGGTTGACGCCGGTATAGAACAGGATGCGCTCTGTCGTTGTGGTTTTCCCTGCATCGATATGCGCAGAGATACCAATATTGCGATAGCGCTCGATTGGGGTTTTGCGGGCCATGATAGTGTCCTTAGATTACCAACGGAAATGGCTGAATGCTTTGTTAGCCTCGGCCATCTTGTGAGTGTCCTCACGCTTTTTCATTGCTCCACCGCGACCTTCGGAGGCGTCAAGCAATTCACCGGCCAGGCGCAAATCCATCGATTTTTCGCCACGCTTCTTGGCTGCTTCACGCAACCAGCGCATGGCGAGAGCCAGGCGGCGCACAGGGCGCACTTCAACTGGAACTTGATAGTTTGCACCACCTACACGGCGGCTTTTCACTTCAACGAGGGGCTTGATGTTGTTGATTGCGAGATTGAAAACCTCGATAGGCTCTTTGCCAGTTTTAGCCTGAATCTGTTCGAAAGCACCGTAGATGATGCGTTCTGCAACGGCTTTCTTACCAGACAACATAACAACGTTCATGAATTTGGCGAGCTCTACGCTGCCAAATTTTGGATCGGGGAGAATCTCACGCTTGGGAACTTCGCGACGACGAGGCATTTTAACTTCCTTGTGACAGTTCAGTTGAACCGTATTTACACGGCCACGACCACTTTATTAAAAGGGTCACTTACATGCTATGGGCGCACGCCCACGGCTGCACTGATACGACCAGACAGGCTGGACTATGGAAAAACTTAGGCTTTTTTCGGGCGTTTTGCACCGTACTTGGAACGCGACTGCTTGCGGTCTTTAACACCTTGCAAGTCGAGCGAACCGCGAACGATGTGGTAACGAACACCAGGCAAGTCTTTTACACGACCACCGCGCACAAGAACGACCGAGTGTTCTTGCAGGTTGTGACCTTCACCGCCGATGTACGAAATGACTTCGAAACCGTTGGTAAGACGTACCTTGGCGACTTTACGCAAAGCCGAGTTAGGTTTTTTAGGGGTAGTGGTGTACACGCGAGTGCAAACACCACGGCGCTGAGGGCAGTTTTCGAGCGCTGGGCTCTTGCTGTTCTCGCGAGAGACTTCGCGCGGCTTGCGCACGAGTTGGCTAATGGTTGGCATGACCTTTACGCATCCTGTGACTTCACGCATTCTGTACTTGTGTACCGAGTTGCGTATTGAATGAGACGCCTGCTGCTATAGGATAGGCTTATTGCCGCACACTAAAAGGAGCCTCAGGCGGTTTGCGCAAAATCCGCCTGACACGAAAAAACGTAAAAGAGCGGGTCTTGCGGCTGTTGCTGTGTAGCTAACTGCTAACTTACAAAAGGCATTTTGGCAAATAAACCCTTTAGTAAGCTCGCCATCGTAACATGGCAAAGTTAAAAAGGTCAAGAAGAAGGCAATGTATTTAATTATTATGAAGTTGCTTCAGCCATTTGACGGCCAGCCCTGGCTCGACACACTATAAGTGGTATCGTAACATTACTTATCTACCTCTTACGAACTCAGGTTTGTCATTATTATGCACATAGCTTCCCTAGAAGACGATCTGGCCCAGGCGCAGCTAATTCACAGCACGCTTACCAATAATGGTCATGAATGCACCAGTTTCAATCTAGGGAAAGATCTGCTTACCGCCCTTTCCCGGTCGCCCAAGTTCGACTTGTTGCTCCTGGACTGGGAGATCCCCGATATCAGTGGGCTGGAAGTGGTTCGTTGGGTGCGGGCCAATCTGGGCCATACGATACCTGTAATGTTTCTGACCAGCCGAACGCTGGAAGAAGACTTGGTGATCGGCCTCCAGGCAGGCGCCGACGACTACATGATAAAGCCGGTGCGCCATAACGAGCTTCTGGCCCGCCTTGACGCTCTGCATCGTCGCAACAATCCAACATCCTCACAAGAACAGCCTTTTATTTGCGGCGCTTATGAAATAGACCCGTCCATCGATACCATACGCTTGCAAGGGCAGAAAATGGAACTGGCCCCTAAAGAGTACGAATTGGCATTGCTTCTTTTTCGCAACCCTGGCCAGCTATTTTCACGGGACGTCCTAAGCAACCGGATATGGAATCGAGATATCCCCGCCACCTCTCGTACGCTGGACACCCATTTGTCTAATCTTAGACGAAAGCTGCGCTTGGGCGCCGAGCACGGCGTTCGCCTGAACTCCTCTTACGCCTTGGGCTACCGCCTGGAGCTTATTACCGACAATCATTCTTCTTAGGTCACAATGCGTTTGCCTTACATTTTTCACCGCTACTTCCTACCGGTCGCTGCCAGTATTGTCCTTCTGATCGGATCCCCCTCTTCCCAGGCTCAACCCGCTGGCGCTCTCGGTGAAAACTTCCTGTATAGAGTCATATCCGGCGACACACTGCTTGATCTTGCTCAGCGCTTTACCGATAAACCAGCTAACTGGACAACGCTGCAAACCTTGAACTCAGTTCAAGACCCCTCCCGCATGAGCATAGGAATAGAACTGAAAATACCTTTTGCCTTGATACCTGAATTGCCCTCGTCGGCACATGTAAGCCACGTGGCAGGGGAAGTCAAGGTAGACAACGCCCCAGCCAAGCTCGAAGCCAAGCTGGCCGAAGGTAGCATCATACGTACCGGCCCCAACGGCTTTATCGCCCTTACCTTGGCAGATGGCAGCGTATTATCGATTCCAGCTACCTCAAACATGGTCATCGAACGCCTGAGGGTATTTAAAGGAACGGGGCTGATCGATACCATTCTGACCATGCGTGATGGCGCCCTGGAGTCTAGCGTAGCTCCCCAGGCAACAGGCGTAGGCCGGTTTGAAATTCGCACGCCAGTCAGCATTACCGGCGTACGTGGCACTCGCTTGCGTGTGCGCTCATCCAACGAAGGCGCGCAAAGCGAAGTCTTGTCAGGGCGCGCCCAACTAGGTAGTTCCCAAGCAGACGGCGCCACCTTGCGTCCCAACCAGGGCGCCGCCATTAACGCTCAGGGGAAACTGTTAGGCGTACGGGCGCTGTTGCCCGCCCCTCAACTTGAGGAAGCCGTAGGCAGCGGACAAGATAGAGTCATTTCGTTCCCACCGGTTCCCGGCGCCGCTACCTATCTGGTCCAGGTCGCGCGCAATGAAGCTGGCAACCACCTGCTTTCCAGCCGCAAGTTCGATGCCCCGCCGATCAATGTCAGTGCGCCAGGACCAGGCACCTACTATGCATTGGTGCGCGCCATTGATGCCGACGGCGTGCAAGGCAAAGATGCCGTTCAGTCCTTCTTGGGGCAGTCCGTGCTGAATACTACCGATGGCTCCCCAGTTTCCAGCAGCTACGGCCAATTTGTGCAACTGACGGACTTCTAGAGTGCCACGTTCGACGCGGCGCACAGATATGAGCTTCTGGGGCGGCCTGGAACGGCGTACACGCATAGAGTGGCTGCTAGTCACTCTTGCCACAATGCTGTTAACCGCGACGATCAGCTACTTCAGCGACCATACCGGCCTTACACGCCTGGACCATGCGTTTTACGACAAGACGCTTGCCACCTCAGTCCGGGCGGCCAACACTGACGATATCGTCATCATAGCGATAGATGACAGCAGCATCGATCAGTTGGGCTACTGGCCATGGCGCAGGACCGTGCATGGACAACTCCTGGAAAAGCTGGGCCAGGCAAAGGTTGTAGGCCTTGATCTGGTCTTTAGTGAAGTCAATCCCGCTTATCCGCAAGATGATACGAAATTGGCTGAAGCAATCCACAAACATGGCAAGGTCGTACTGCCGCTGGTGCTGGATAAACAAAATCACAACGCCTTTCCCCCTTTGGCTCCTTTAGCCAATGCAGCCCAAAGCCTTGGCTACATTAATATCTACCCGGATAAGGACGGCGTAATCCGATCCTTGATACCACAGCAAAAGCTGACCTCCGGGCAGCATGTTGAGCATTTCGTCATGGCCATGGCGCGCACCGCCAATACCCCACCCTCGGAAACACTTGGCACGACGCCCCTGCTGATACCTTATGCAGGTACGCCAGGACACTTCACGATGTATCCCTATGCTCAGGTGCTGAATGGCCAAATACCGGAATCCCTGTTCAAGGACAAATACGTGCTGGTAGGGTCTTGGGGATCCGGGCTCGGCGATGCCTTCCCCACGCCACTTTCACGTCATGGCGAAACGATGGCCGGCGTCGAGATACTGGCCAACGGGCTGCTCAGCACGCTGCAAAACAACTGGATAAAAACACCTGACCGATGGCAGTCGGCATTGTTCGCAGCCCTACCTGTTCTATTGATATGCCTGGGCTTGCGCCGCCTATCACCACAACGCGCTTTCGTATTGGCTTCAGGCGTACTTGTGCTTGTTTTCATTGGCAGTTGGCTGCTGATGCGTTATGCCGGAACCTGGGTTCCCGTCACAGCCAGCCTTATAGGCGTTGCGCTGGCCTATCCGGTGTGGAGCTGGCGCAGCCAGGAAGCCGCATTACAGCATATCGACCGCGAGCTGCAAGCCCTGCATAAAGAGCAGCCTATCCATGACAACACCCCGCTACCCGGTGAACCTTCCCCGCATGATGGCTCGCTTTCCGCGCGTGTAACCCAACTGCACAGCGCAATAGCCCAGTTGCGCCAGGCACAGCAAAAACGAGAAGAAACCTTGCGATTTCTGTCGCACGACATGCGCGCTCCGCAAAACTCCATCCTGGCCTTGACCCAACTGCAAAAGCATACAGAACATAAATTGCCGCCAGCCGAATTACTGCGTCAAATTGATCAGTATGCAAAGAAGACGCTGGGCCTGGTCGATGGTTTTGTGCAGCTAGCTCGCGCAGAGGCGATAGCAATGCGCCATGAAACAATAGACTTGGTAGAGTTGCTCATGCTTAGCTGCGATGATTTTTGGGCTCAGGCCAAGCAACGGCAAATTAACATCGTCTTTACCGATCATCCTGAGGCCGCCTGGATCAACGGCGATCAAGCCTTGCTAAGACGGGCTTGCTGCAATCTGATTGATAATGCCATCAAGTACAGCCCTGAGAACACCACCATTACGTGCCGGATCATTGACGACAGCGATAACTGGCTGCTCTGCATCAGCGATCAAGGCAGAGGCATAAGCGAAGAGCTGCAGCAAAACCTGTTCACGCCCTTCATGCGCGCCAATGAAAATACGCTAGGCAATCCGACCGGTGTCGGCCTGGGATTAGCCTTTACCAAAACGGTGGTGGCGCGGCACGGCGGATCCATCCAGACAGTAAGCCAGGAAGGCAGTGGGACCACGTTCATATTGCGCTTTATGGCAAAAAAGAATGTAGTCGCCTGACCTGACATATAAAGAACCATAAAAAAACGCCGGGTGTATAAACACCCGGCGTTTTCAATTACAGCGTACCGTCGATTTACTCTTCGGCTGAACCTGCAACCTCATCGGAAGCTGGCTCTTCGTGCGTTTCAGCCACTTCGGCTGGCGGCGTGTCCTCGAAAGGATTGGCCATTGCACGTGCGGCTTGACGTTCGGCTGCTTCGTGAGCCTCTTTGTCTTTGCGCGCCATGTGATAAGCCATACCCGTACCGGCCGGAATCAAGCGTCCGACAATCACGTTTTCTTTCAGACCGCGCAAGTCGTCGCGTTTGCCCATGATGGCGGCTTCGGTCAGGACCCGTGTGGTTTCCTGGAACGATGCAGCCGAGATGAACGAATCGGTAGACAGCGAAGCCTTGGTAATACCCAGCAGCACGTTATCGTACGTAGCTGGGATCTTGCCGTCGGCTTCCATGCGATCGTTTTCGTTCAACAGCTCGGAACGCTCAACCTGCTCACCTGTAATGAAGCTGGTGTCGCCGGCATTGGTAATGTTCACACGACGCAGCATCTGACGAACAATCACTTCAATGTGCTTGTCGTTGATCTTCACGCCTTGCAAACGGTACACGTCCTGAACTTCATTGACCACGTAGCTGGCGAGGCGCTCGATACCTTGCAAACGCAGGATATCGTGCGGATCGGCAGGGCCGTCAACAATCATTTCGCCCTTGTTCACCACTTGGCCGTCATGCACCAGTACCTGTTTTTCCTTGGGAATCAGGAACTCGTGGCTAATGCCGTCAAGGTCGGTAATAACCAGACGCTGCTTGCCCTTGGTGTCTTTACCGAACGAAACCGTACCGGTAACGTCGGCCAGCATGCCGGCGTCTTTCGGGGAACGCGCTTCGAACAATTCAGCCACACGAGGCAGACCGCCGGTAATGTCACGGGTCTTTTGCGATTCTTGCGGAATACGCGCCAGGACTTCACCAATCGAGACCTGCATGCCGTCGCGCACGGTAATCAGCGCGCCAACCGGGAAGGTAATGTTCACCGAGTGGTCGGTACCCGAGATCTTGACCTCTTCGCCTGCATCGTTGATCAGCTTGATCTGCGGACGCATCATGATCTTGCCGCCGCGTGTCTTGGGCGTAATGACCACCAGCGTCGACAAACCAGTGACTTCGTCCAGCTGCCTTGCTACTGTCACGCCTTCTTCGATATTTTCGAAGCGAACCAGGCCTGCGTATTCCGACACGATAGGACGGGTCAGTGGGTCCCAGTTGGCCAAACGCTGACCAGCCTTGACGGCATCACCATCACCAACGGCAATGGTGGCGCCGTACGGGATCTTGTGACGTTCGCGTTCGCGGCGGTTGTCATCAAAAATGATGATCTCGCCAGAACGGGAAATAGCCACGCGATCGCCCTTGGTGTTAGTAACATAGCGCAAACCGATGGCAAAACCGATAGTACCGGTGGATTTGGTTTCCACCGAGCTGGCCATTGCCGCACGCGATGCCGCGCCACCGATGTGGAAGGTACGCATCGTAAGCTGCGTACCGGGTTCACCGATGGACTGCGCCGCGATAACGCCGATGGCTTCGCCACGGCTGATCATGCTGCCACGACCCAAGTCACGGCCATAGCAGTGCGCGCACAAACCATGACGTGTCTCGCAAGTCAGGGGCGTACGCACCTTGACTTCGTCGACGCCAATGCTGTCGATGTATTCCACCAGGTCTTCGTCTAGCAGCGTACCGGCCACCAAAGCGGTTTCCTGGGTTTCAGGATTGACGATATCGGTTGCTATGACACGGCCCAGAATACGGTCGCGCAAAGGTTCGATGACTTCGCCGCCTTCGACCAGTGCTTTCATCACATAACCGCGAGTCGTACCGCAGTCGGACATCCTGATGACCAGATCCTGGGTAACGTCTACCAGACGACGCGTCAGGTAACCCGAGTTTGCCGTTTTAAGGGCGGTATCGGCCAGGCCTTTACGTGCACCGTGAGTGGAAATAAAGTACTGAAGTACGTTAAGACCTTCACGGAAGTTGGCGGTAATCGGCGTTTCGATAATCGAACCGTCAGGCTTGGCCATCAGGCCACGCATACCAGCCAACTGGCGAATCTGGGCAGCGGAACCCCGGGCGCCGGAGTCAGCCATCATGTAGATCGAGTTGAACGATTCCTGGCGCACTTCTTCGCCGTGACGATCTGTCACGGGTTCAGTGGACAATTGTTCCATCATGGCCTTGCCGACTTTATCGCCAGCCTTGCCCCAGATATCGACCACGTTGTTGTAACGCTCTTGCGAGGTCACCAGACCCGACGAGTACTGCTTGTCGATCTCTTTGACTTCCTTGCTGGCTTGGGCCAGGATTTCTTCCTTGACCGATGGGATCAGCATGTCG
>DATJCP010000133.1:0-9681 GCA_035514715.1 Candidimonas sp. | reverse complement strand
CCAATATCTGGCTGTTTTTCTACACCCCGCAATACGGCTTGGTCGACCAGATCGCTCAGCTATTCAATCTGCCCAGTGTCAACTGGCTAGGCAGCCGGGGCACCGCCCTACCCGCCCTGATGCTGGTCACCATCTGGAAAGAAGCGGGATTCTTCATGATTTTCTACCTGGCGGCGCTACAGCAAATATCGCCTTCGCTGCGTGAAGCGGCGTTGCTGGAAGGAGCCTCCCGCTGGCAATACTTCTGGCGCATCCTTGTGCCGTTGCTGATGCCGACTACGCTATTTGTCTTGATTAACGCACTGATTAATGCGTTTCGCATGGTCGACCATGTGCTGGTCATGACCAAAGGCGGACCCGACAATGCCAGTACGCTTTTGCTGTTTTATATCTATGAAGTGGGCTTCAGCTACTGGGATACGTCCTATGCGGCAACGCTTTCCGTTGTATTGCTGGCGGTTCTGGCGATTATCGCCTTCCTCAAATTCCGCTGGCTGGACCGCCGGACACACTACCAATGACGCATAAACTCGATACCCTCGGGGCTTGGCTGCTAGGCATACTGTGGTTTTTGCCGCTGGCCTACACGCTGTGGGCAGCCTTCCACCCTTCGGCCTATTCCACGCACTTCGACCTGACGGCACCGCTGACGCTGGATAATTTCATTGCCGCCTGGCATGCCGCGCCGTTTGCCCAATATTTTCTAAACACCTTCATCCTGGTCACCATGGTGCTGGTGGCGCAATTCATCCTGTCGACCCTGGCCGCCTACGCCTTTGCCCGCTTCGAGTTCCGCGGGCGCGATTTCATGTTCATGCTGGTCTTGCTGCAGCTGATGATCATGCCGGGTGTGCTGATCGTGGAGAACTACCGGCTGATGTCCTGGCTGGGTGTACGCGATACGATTTTTGCCATCGGGCTGCCATATTTCGCATCGGCCTTCGGGATATTTCTTTTACGGCAAACGTTCAAGACGGTGCCCCGGGAATTGGAAGAGGCGGCCCGCGTAGAAGGAGCGAGCCGCTGGCAGATCCTGATGAAGGTCTATGTACCGCTGGCCAAGCCGATTTATGTGGCCTATGGGCTGGTTTCGGTCAGCTACCATTGGAATAATTTCCTGTGGCCGTTGATTATTACCAATTCGGTGGAGTCACGTCCGCTGACGGTGGGGTTGCAGGTGTTTGCTTCGACTGACCAGGGGATAGATTGGTCGATTATTACCGCGGCAACGCTATTAAGCGCTGCGCCGTTGCTGGTCGCTTTTTTGTTGTTTCAGCGTCAGTTTGTGCAGTCTTTTATGCGGGCTGGAATACGGTAGGGGTGTGTCAGGGTCATTGGCTACGGTGTTCCTTTCTAAATCCGCGCGTCAGGTCCTGGGAGGCGGTGTTGCGCTCCTCGTTGCCTGGTTCGTCGCCCTACGGCGCCGAACACGCGTGGCCCCACTCATCCGCCCATTCGGGCTCCTTTCGTGTGCGGCCCGCTCGGCCCCTATGCCGGGCGCCCCGAAAGTCGCTGCAACACCGCCTCCCAGGACCTGCCACGCTGCAATAGGTAGGTATTGACATGCCGCTGGGACGGGCTGGGTGCTTGGCCTTTTTGCGTGACGGCAGTAATAACTGAGTTGCCATTGACCGGCTGGCGTGGAATGAAATGCAGCAGCTATAGCCTAGGTCAGCTATGGCCAGTTACATCGTAGACTACGGCCGTCAGCAACACCTGGCCCGATGACCGAGCAGCCCCGGCTGGCGGGGCGCGCAGGACAAGCGCAAGAATTCTTCTGAACCAACCATGCCCGACGCAAAAAGGCCAAGCACCCTGACCGTGCCTGCTACCTTGCCAACACACATAATGCAGCCGCTGGTGCGGTGATGGGGATATGGGCGACTTTCGGGGCGCCCGGCATAGGGGCCTCAGCGGGCCGGAAGTGAAGGGAAGCCCGAACTGGCTGGACGAACGAGGCCACGCTGTTCGGCGCGCAGGGCGCCGAACCGGGCCACGAGGAGCCCATATCCCCATCACCGCACCAGTGGCGTGTTAAGAAGAAAGAAGGAAGAAGGTGCCAAGCAGGACACCAGCGGCGTATGACGAGGGATCAATGCAGCAGGCAACAAACGGCGCATCAAAAAAACGTCTGCAAGCAAACTCAAAACCCAACCGTCAAGCCCGGCAAATCCACAGTAACCCGCGGCTTCTCCAACGCCAAAGCCGCCTGCGTCGCGAACTCAACCGCCAGCTCGTTATTTTTAGACAGCTCCGAATACCCCAAAGTATCGGCAACACCCAGGATCTTATCCAGCAACAATACCTTCCCGCTAGCACGCAAAGGCTCACAACCCAACTTCAACCACGTCGCCTCGAACCAATCACGGGCGGCTGCCGAAACGGCCCCGCCAGGCTCGACATCAACCGTCAGCTCAATCGACTGCCGGGCACTAAAAACAACGGTCACTACACTGCGCATACAAGCTCCAGAATTCAGGCAAACTTCAGGACAAAAACAAAATTTAAGCTTACGCAAAGCCGACATTTTTGAATGTCGACCCAATGACATTGCCGGCTATGCAGCCAGTCGTCCGCTACCAAATAGGCGCAGGTTCCCAGACTACATCCGCATCGTGCTCACGCGATAAACGCAACATCGCCAGCAACGGAAACGCGCGGCGGCGAAAACTGACCGATTGCGAGATGGGATGCGTTTTCACATCGTTGTCGTCGTAATGATCGTCAGGAAACTCGGATTCGGTGTCCATCGCGATTGCGTGTTCGATACCCTTGATGGCGGCATCGAGTTGATCGCGCGTAATCACGCCCCGTTCGGGCAACGTATCGGTGTAGGGCTTGCCGGCAGCCCTAAGAATTGGCAGAGCGTGCTTAGAAAACATCAGCACTTCGGCAGCGGCTTTAGAGTGAAAGACAACTAGCATATTCGGTTTCCCTCAATAGACACATCCATACACTACCCTAACTTCTGAACGCTGCCAAGCAGCAACATATCAAGGTTTATTCCAAGCCGGAGCCGCCATGTTGCAAGCGTTCTGTTTACTGCTGTTTTTATGGGCAATTCCTTTGCCGGCACTACCCCAGCCAGCGGGTGGTTGCGGCCCATCGCCGCTGGGCCAACCCTGCCAGCAAGGCGGACTGGCCGTCGCCTCCGGCGCCGAACCCGGCCTGAACCTGGGGGCTGGCAACCCCATTCATATAGCGACCGGCAACAAATATCAGCAGGAAATCGACCTGCCCGCCAACCCCAGCGCTCCCGGTATCGAAATCGTGCGCCACTACAACTCGCAAGACAACCGGGTATCCCATCTGGGGCCGGGCTGGAGTCTGTCGTATGACACTCGACTATTCTTTGCTGGCGGAACATGGCAAATCGTCCAGGCCGATGGCAGCCGCATCCATTTCTTCGGCCCGCGCGACAATCCCTTGCCCAACCCCCACGGTTCGCTAAAGAAAACAGGTGAATACCGGGTCTGGGTCTGGCCTACCGGCAGACAACTATGGTTCGATGCCGGCGGCTATCTGGTCCGCCTTCTTGCCGGGCCGCAAATACAACTGAAAATCCAGCGTAACCAGGATGCCGGCCCCTTGAAAGGCACAGTAACCAGTGTCGTAAACCAGCAGGGTCAGATTCTGTCGTTTGCCTACCGTGTCGCAAATGGGCAGGCCTACCTTGAGCATATTGACTCAGCACTAGGCCGCTTTCAATACCAGCATGAAGCAGCCGGCGGCAATACCTCTCCCGCCGCTTTGCGCCTTGTCGGCATGACGCGCCCCGATGGCATGCAACGACGATACTTGTACGAACCTGAACGGCAAAGCGGCAACGCCACAGCCCTGACAGGCGCCGTCACGGCATCTGCCGATCAAAAGCAAACATTGCGCACCAATACCTGGGGCTATGATCATCAGGGGCGCGCCATACTTTCCATACGAGGCGACCCCAGCAGCCAGGCCGATAAAGTTTCCGTACAGTATGTACGCCCGGCCACGCGCAGCGAAAGCGGGCTTACCGTAGTCACCGATAGCCATCAGCGACAAACTCGCTTCGAAACCGCTATTCGTGGCAGCCGGCATGTGCTGACCCGGGTCGATGGCACTGGCTGCGCGGGTTGCGCCGCGCCAGGTAGTCAGGCCAGCTACGACACCCAAGGCCGGCTCCAGGAAATTAACGGCACCAAGGTAAGCCGTGATGCCAACGGCGCCGTTCGCAGGCTAGCGCCGCATGGCACGGGCTGGCCTGGACTGACCTTAACGTATCAGGCCAACGGTCGCCGGGCGTCGTGGCACTCCACCGTTACGGGTACCGAACGCATCCTCTACAACGAGCTATCCCTGCCTGCCCGGCGCATCTGGGCCAATGGCGACAGTGTCGATTATCGTTACGACCCGCAAGGGCGTCCGGTTGAACTTATTGAAAAGAATCGACACGCAGCACAAACAACTGAACTGCAGTGGCGTGGCAGCCTGCTAACCAACATCAAGCACCCCAATGAAACGGAGTCACGCCAGTACGACAGCCAGGGCCGCCTTAACCAACGCACAGTCGAACGGCTATCGGCCCACTCCACTACCCGCCTGCGCTACGCCGAATCGTTCGAATACGATCCGTCCCACCGCCTGACGCGGCATGATCTGCCCGAAGGCGGATTCCTGGCATATCGCTGGAGCGTCGGCAACCAGCTGGCCGGCATAGACTGGCACGATGCCCGAGGGCGGGTGCATAAGGTTATCGACAGCACACCCGGGCAAGCGGGCTATTGTTACGGCAACGGCTTATGCCTGACGACAGCTCTGGACGAACAAGGGCAAGCCCGTCAATTAGCCATTACAAACGGGCAAGACGTCATCTGGTCGCAGACCCAAGACTACGATAAACACGGGCGACTGCAACACGAACGCCACGCGTTTACCTCGGCAGAGCAAGACGACGCGTGGAACTATGCCTATGATGACCGATCGCGGCTTATTGGCGCGCAAGGCGGCTCTTCCCTGGCGAGCAGCCCCAATAGCAGCACAAACGCTATCTGGTATGCCTGGAACGACGATGGCTCACTAGCCGCCAGTCGCACTAACGGCGCCACCTATAAACCATCGATACACCGCGATGCCTCGGGCCTTCCGCTATCGGTCGACGGCATAGACCTCGAGTATGGGCCAGGTCGCCGTGTTTCAGCGGCACACCGCCAAGGCAAGACACTAGCCGGGTATGCCCACAACGCCTTTGGTCATCGCATCATTCAGCGCGGCAACCAGGCCGGCGTCGACTATTTCTACCTGGACAATCAGCTCGTTGCCGAATCGCGCCAAGCCAGTCCCCCCCAAGATGGCACAGACGACACCGCAGCGCTACGCATCAGCCGGCGCTATATCTATGCGCATCACGCTGTGGTCGGCATCATCGACTACCCTGCTTCCTCTTCGGGCGATACAAACGCCCAGCTTTACGCCGTACATGCCGACCTGATCGGCGCCCCCAGGCTGGTCACCGATGCCGAACGCCGTATACGGTGGCTAGGCCGCTACAGCCCGACCGGCTCCGCCGAGCGCATCGCCGGGGACCTGACGCTGGACCTGCGCCTGCCGGGACAGGTTTTCGATGCCGCCACAGGCTGGCACGATAATGTATTGCGCACCTATCTGCCCCAGTCAGGCCAATACCTTGAGCCCGACCCTTTAGGGCCGGTGCCCGGTAACCAGGCATTGGGCTATGCGAATCAACAGGCGCGGCGCTATGTAGATCCCCTGGGCTTGCTGTTATTCGCCTTCGACGGCACCCGCAACGGCCCGGAAACGCGCAGCAATGTCTGGAAACTCAGCCAAACTTACCGCGACGGGCCAGTGTTCTACCATTCCGGCCCCGGCAACCCGCTATACCTGGATTGGGACGCCGTCACCGCCACCAAGGCTTCCCGCATCATCGAAACCCAGTGGCAGTCGCTGCTGAATGCGCTGAAACAATCGGGCAACATGAAGGATCACCTGCCTATTGATATTCTTGGATACTCGCGCGGGGCTGCCCTGGCCCGGCATTTCGGCAACCTGATCAACCAGCATGTCGATAACGGCCTGTTCTCATATACCGACAGCTTACGAGGGCTGATTACCGCCTGTGTGGACCTGCGCTTCATGGGTTTGTTCGATACCGTCGCGCAGTTCGGCGTAGCGGGGTCGCAAAATGCCAACTACGACCTGACCATTGCGCCGGCCTGGGAATGGGTGGCGCACGCCGTTGCCTTGCATGAACGCCGCTGGCTGTTCCCGCTGATCAGCGCGGCCGATAGCGACGGCCAGAACATTGTCGAAGCGCCTTTCATCGGTGCGCATGCCGATATCGGCGGCGGCGCCTTGCTGGACGACAATAGCCAGCCCAGAATGCAGGGCGACCTTGCCGACGTTGCGCTCAACTGGATGCTCTGGCAAGCCCGCGCCGCGTCGCTGCGCTTCGATAGCGGACCGCAGAGCGATCGTGAAATCACCAACCCCATCGTGCACGATGAACGCCCGGCGCTGCTGCGCACAGTGCAAGAAGGTGACCGCAGCGTGCAGTCCGCATCTGGTTCCCTGCTGCAGAACTATCAGGACGATCACCGGCAACTGGGTAAAAACCAACGGGCGGAAACTGAAAAGTTGATTATGCGGCCCAAAAACTGGCGCGCCAGCAGCAGCTCGGAAGCAGGCACGGTTGACATGGCCGGCTATGCTCTATGGCTGCACGACGAACTGGGATGGCAAGCGCCGCCCGTTTAATTCTTCGCCAGAAATACGTGATCCGGGGCAGGCGGCAAGACAACACCGCCTGCCGGAGCAACACGGTCAAAATCCCATGCGGGGGGAAATCACGCTATCATTTACCCCTTCCCGGCGTTTGCGTCTTTTGAGGCGCGGTTCATAGCGTCCGACTATGCCCTCTGCGGGCTTTGCACCTCTCTTTTCGATTATTACTTCGTCTTATGCTTCCTGGGCAACAACAACAACTTATCTCCCTGATTAAAGCCGCTGTCGGCAAGATTTTGCCCGAGGCCGCGCCAAACGTGCTGCTAGAGCGCCCTAAAGTTGCCGCACATGGCGATATTGCCTGCAACATTGCCATGCAGTTGGCCAAGCCTGCAAAGCGCAACCCGCGCGAACTGGCGCAGCAAATCGTTGATGCCCTGCTGGTTGAACCGGCGACGCAAGAACTGATCGCCGCGGCTGAAATCGCCGGGCCAGGCTTCATCAACTTCCGCCTGGCTACCAAAGCGCGCCAGGCCGTGCTGCATGACATAGGACAAGAAGGCACACGCTTCGGGCATCGCCCGGCCACCCACGAAAAAGTGATGGTGGAATTCGTGTCGGCCAACCCTACCGGCCCGCTGCACGTTGGCCATTCCCGTCAAGCCGCGCTGGGCGACTCCATGTGCCGTTTGTTCTCTGCACAGGGCTACGACGTTACCCGCGAGTTCTATTACAACGATGCCGGCAACCAGATCAACAACCTGGCTATCAGCGTTCAGGCGCGCGCCAGGGGAATAGCAACCGATGCGCCCGAGTTCCCCGAAGATGGGTACAAAGGCGACTACATCATGGACATCGCCCGCGACTTCCAGGCAGGCGCCACCGTCCAGGCGTCCGACGGTGTACCGGTTACCGCCACTAAGAACCTCGACAGCCTGGATGACATCCGCGCATTCGCCGTCACCTATCTGCGCCGCGAGCAAGACCTGGACCTGCAGGCATTCGGACTCAAGTTCGATAACTACTATCTGGAAAGCTCGCTCTACACCAGCGGACGCGTCGAAAAAACCGTGCAGGCGCTTATCGAATCGGGTCACACCTACGAACACGAAGGCGCGCTGTGGCTACGCACCACCGAATTGGGCACTGGCGACGACAAAGACCGCGTCATGCGCAAATCGGAAGGCGGCTATACGTATTTCGTACCCGACGTGGCTTATCACGTTGCCAAATGGGAACGCGGCTTCCACCACGCCATCAACATCCAGGGCACCGACCACCATGGCACCATCGCCCGGGTGCGGGCGGGCCTGCAGGGTCTGGGCATCGGTATCCCCAAAGACTTCCCTGCCTATGTCCTGCATAAAATGGTCAAGGTGGTGCGCGACGGCGCCGAAGTCAAAATATCCAAGCGGGCCGGCAGCTACGTCACCATGCGCGACCTCATCGACTGGGTAGGCCAGGATGCCGTACGCTTCTTCCTCAGCCAACGGCGCGCCGACTCGGAATTCGTGTTCGATATCGACTTGGCTCTGTCCAAAAGCGAAGAAAATCCGGTGTACTACATTCAGTATGCACACGCGCGCATCTGCTCTATGCTGAATCAGTCCGCTGCCTTGGCCGACCAAGTGCCCGGCGCAGCGGTCGACAAACTCGTTGCCCCGACCGAATTCGCCCTTATGCAGCGCCTGGCCGAATACCCCAACACGCTGACACTGGCCGCACAGGAGCTCGCGCCGCACCACCTGGCCTTCTGGCTGCGCGACTGCGCCGCCGACTTCCACGCTTGGTATAACGCCGAACGCGTGCTGGTGGACGACACCGAACTCAAACTCGCCCGCTTGCGACTCGCCCAAGCCACGGCGCAGGTCATCGCCAGCGGTCTTGAACTACTCGGGGTATCTGCCCCTGAAAGGATGTAACGCCTCTTATGGCCCGCACCAGTCGTAAATCCTCAAGCTCGAAATCAGGCGGCAGCACGCTATTCGGGGTACTGATAGGCTTGATCGTCGGCCTGGCAGCCGCCGTGGCCGTCGCCCTGTTCGTGACCAAAGTGCCCATGCCTTTCGTGGATAAGGCCAGCCGCGATCCGGCCAAAACCTTGCTGCCCGATGTCCGCGATGCGCCCGACCCCAATATTGGCCTGTACGGCAAAAATGGCCCCGCCGGAGGAACGCCGACGGGGCCCACCAACACAACGCCAGTGCCTGGCATACCGCCAATAGCTGGCTCCACGGCGTCGCCAGCGCCTGACAACCTGGGCAATCTGATAGCCAGTCTGAACAAGGTCGACAAAGCTCCCCAGGGAAAGCCTGTCGTACCGGGTACGGAAGCACCAGCACCTGTTGCCAAGCCTGCGCCAGCGGCCAAATCCGCGCCGGCAACTCCGCAATCCACCTATTACCTGCAAGCGGGCGCTTTCCGTTCTGAAAACGATGCCGAAGCGGTCAAAGCGCGCATCTTGCTATTGGGTTTATCCGCGGAAGTGCAAAAAGCGCAGGTCAATGGCGCCACGCTTAACCGAGTCCGCGTCGGGCCTTTCAAAGGGCTGGATGAAATGAATCGTTCACGCGCCCGGCTCGGGGAAGAAAAGATCGAATCGTCTGTAATACGCCAATAAGCCCTTGGCAGCATGAAGGACTAATACTCCTTCATGCTGAACTTCTTACCCGCCAAGTAGTCTCATTCTTTTTAAGTCGCTTTGGAAACCTCTATGTTGCTAAAAAATCTGCTTCTACGTACATTTGCCGTCATCGCTATCGGTTCTGGCGTTTTATTTGCTCCAATTAGCCATGCCCAGGCCGACAAAGGGCAATATGTCACGATTGAACCTGCTCAGCCATCGGATACAAGCGGCAAAATAGAGGTGCTGGAATTCTTTGCCTATACCTGCTCGCATTGCAACGCCATGGAACCCATGGTGGAAGCATGGGCAAAAACCTTGCCGGAAAATGTCGTTCTGAA
>DATJCP010000132.1:0-2219 GCA_035514715.1 Candidimonas sp. | reverse complement strand
CCGCAGCCTATCATGGTGGCTAGCGAAGCGAACGAAGCAATGTGCCCGCCCAGGTCGCCACCATCGGGAGGGTTATGGCTGTTGGCCCTGACCACCATAGCCATGGCGTTCCAGCGCACATAAGAGCGCAGTCGCTCTTCCAGGACTAGGTTGCCGGGATGCGCAGGCTCGAGGCCGGGCGGTATGGTATTGACGTAAGCAGTATTGGGCGAAAACGGTATATGCGCACCAGAGCGGCGAGCAAGATCCACCAGGCGCTCAAGCAGATAGTGGGCACGCTCAGGCCCTTCACGGTCAAGGACGGCTTCCAGCGCTTCTAGCCATTCCTGAGTTTCAAGGGCGGCGTCGTCGGCTATTCCTGCCGTGGCGCTGATTGGATCAAGAGAGGACATTAGATGTCTCCTGTTTTAAATTATGGAATCCGAATACTGGCAACATTTGACCGTTGCCCCCGTTATACCCGATAGTCAGCCCTTTCGGGCGCGAACAAGCAAAGCAGCGCTACGCTGCCACGGAACCAATTCTAGGAAAGACTGCCGTTATGTTCAAGCAATATTTCATTTTATGGTATGACTTTTTACAATGTGAAAAATTAACATGTCAGTTACGGTTTAAAATGCGCGAAGCATCTATGTGCGGTAACTAAATAGCCATGGCGAGCCATTCTAAAAAATCCCTGATCCCGACGACGTTCTACGACCAGGCCAAAAACACCCGTCGTGGTTTCTATTGGCTTACGCCGGTTATCGTCCTGATTTTGTACTTATGCGTGATGGGTGCCTTTATTTGGCTGCAACGTCTGCATAACGACAGTGTCATGTTCGTCACCATAGACCAGGAAACCCGTCAACAGCGCCTGATTATGGTGGTGGTGGCGCTGTCTTTTGTCATTGTGCTTAGCCTGCTGGCCTTGTGGCGCTATACCCGCTTTCGTACAACGGCCGAAGCCGCACTGATCGCTGAAACCGGATTCCGCCGTGCCATGGAAAACTCCATGTCGACCGGTATGCGAGTATTCGATATGCATGGGCGCATTGCCTATGTCAATCCCGCTTTTTGCCGGATGATAGGCTGGAATGAAGCCGATCTTATCGGGCGCACCACGCCCTTCCCCTATTGGCTGCCGGGCCGGCATGCCCAGCACCAGGAAACCCTGGACTTGCTCTTGTCGGGCCGCACCCCCAGCAGCGGCCTTGAAGTCGAAGCCCAAAGGCGCGATGGCTCGCGTTTTACCGCACGCATGTATGTTTCGCCCTTACGAGACCCGAATGGCGAACAAATCGGCTGGATGACATCCATGACCGATATCACCGAGCCCAAGCGTATACGCGAAGCGCTTACGGCTGCCCACGAGCGCTTCATGACCGTGCTTGAAGGCCTGGACGACGCCATATCGGTTGTTGCCGACACCCCCGACGGGCTGGAACTGTTATTCGCCAATCGCACCTACCGGCGCTTTTTCGGTGCCCAGTCCAACGGGCACGGTGAACTGCTTGGGGGCCGCCTGGGCCGCTTTACCGATGAAACCGTTGAAATATTTTCCCAATCGGCGCAGCGCTGGTTTGAAGTGCATCATCGCATCCTTGCCTGGACCGACGGGCGCCGGGTACGCCTGCAGGTTGCCCGCGATATCACCGAGCGCCGCACTCACGAAGAAGACTCGCGCGTACAGCAAGAAAAAATCCAGCTCACCAGCCGCCTGACCACCATGGGCGAAATGGCGTCATCCCTGGCTCACGAATTGAACCAGCCCCTTACCGCCATCAGCAACTACAGCATGGGCGCGGTAGCCATGCTCAAGTCAGGCAACGCCCAGCCCGAACGCTTGCTTGAGGCTTTGGAAAAGGCCGCCCAGCAAGCTGAACGGGCCGGTAAAATAATTAGCCGCATACGGGAATTCGTCAAGCGCAGCGAGCCTCGCCGGCAGCGGGTGCCGGTAAGCCGCATTGTTGACAATGCAATTGGCTTTGCAGATATCGACGCGCGCAAACGCCAGGTAGAGATCCAGCCGCATCTGCCCGACCCTCTGCCGGATGTCATGGCCGACCCTATACTTATAGAACAAGTATTATTGAACTTGCTGAAAAACGGCGTTGAAGCGATGTAAACCAGCGATTACCGGATACTGCATGTTGTAATCACTGACCAGCACCCTCTGATTGAAATCGCCGTCATTGATCGCGGGCATGGGTTGCGCGATCCACAGCGCCTGTTCGAAC
>DATJCP010000131.1:0-10719 GCA_035514715.1 Candidimonas sp. | reverse complement strand
GACCTGATGTACCGTTTTGCCGCCCGCATCTCTGCCGAAGACATGGGAGCCATTGCGCATTACCTGTACATCGAAATGCTCAAGGCCGGCTACACAGCGGTATGCGAGTTCCACTATGTACACCATCAGCCCGACGGATCGCATTACCCGCAAACCGCGGAACTGGCGCAACGGGTTGCAGACGCCGCTGAACAGGCCGGCATAGGCATCACCATGCTGCCCGTGCTGTATCAGTACAGCAATTTCGGGGCAAAGCCTCCTCGCGACGACCAACGGCGCTTTCTTAATACACCAGAGCAATTGCTGGAACTGTTGAGCCAGTTACGCCGCAGCCATCCCGAAACCCAAAGCCGCCGCTACGGCGTAGCGCCCCATTCACTGCGTGCTGTGTCGGGTGAATCACTGAAGGTCTTGTTAAACGGCCTGGACCGGGACTTTCCCGGTGCACCCATACACATCCACATTGCCGAACAAACCGCCGAAGTCGATGCCTGCCTTGACGCGCACGGCGCACGGCCGGTGCAATGGCTGCTGGACCACTTCGATGTCGATCAGCGCTGGTGCCTGGTGCATGCCACCCATATGGATCCTGACGAACGTCGCCGGGCCGCAGCCAGCGGCGCTGTGGCCGGCCTTTGCCTGACCACCGAAGCCAATCTGGGCGACGGCTTGTTCCCGGCGGTGGATTATCTGGCGGAAGGCGGCCGGTTTGGCATAGGTTCCGATAGCCACATCAGCGTCGACTGGCGGTCCGAGCTGCGCATGCTGGAATATGGCCAGCGGCTGCAGCGCCGCGAGCGCAATGTACTGGCATCAAGCACCCAGCCGATTGTGGCCGATCGGCTTTTCGATAGCGCCGCTAAAGGCGGCGCCATGGCCAGCGGCCGTGCCATCGGCACCCTGGCGGTTGGATGCCAGGCGGATTTCCTGGTGCTGGACGCCGACCATCCTCACTTGGCCGAACAGCACCCCGACTCATGGCTGTCGGGCGTCGTGTTCAGCGAACGCGGGCCCACCCCCATTCGCGATGTTTACGTCGCCGGACAGCAACGCATACACGACAGACGCCACCCCGATGAAGAACGCGTATTCGCCCGCTATCGCGAAGCGCTCTCCCAATTACTCAAGCGAGACTGAACCATGACCGCTACTGACGACCTACCCGTACTCAAGCTTAAGCAAGGCACCAGCCCCTTGCTGATATCCATTCCCCACCTGGGCGCCCATATTCCCGATGATATTACGCGGGCCATGACCCCAACCGCCTTGTTCTACGATGACACCGACTGGCATCTGGATCGCCTCTACAGCTTTGCCGAATCGCTAGGCGCATCGGTACTTATGCCAACGCACTCGCGTTATGTCATCGACCTGAACCGCCCACCGGACGGCGCCAATTTATATCCCGGCCGCAACACCACTGGCCTGTGCCCCATAGACACTTTCAACGAAGAGGCCTTGTATCTGGAGGGGGAAAACCCCGACCAGACGGAACAGGAGCGCCGTCGCGACAAGTACTGGCATCCCTACCATTCCGCGCTGCAAAACGAAATTCAACGCATCAAGGCCGAGCATGGCCGCGTTCTTTTGTGGGAAGCCCATTCCATCCGCTCGCACGTGCCGCGGTTTTTCGAAGGTCGGTTACCCGACTTCAATTTCGGCACCGCCGACGATGCCAGCGCCGCACCTGGCCTGGCGGCTGCATTAAGCGCCAGGATCAATCAGGGGGGGCAGTACAGTGCCGTTGGCAATGGTCGCTTCAAGGGTGGCTACATTACTCGGCAGTATGGGAATCCAGCAGAGAATGTGCATGCGGTGCAGTTGGAGTTGGCTCAGATTACGTATATGGACGAGACGCGTCCGTATGCTTACGATGAAGCGCGGGCTAATGCTGTGGCGCCTGTGATTCAGGATGCTATAGAGCAGGCGTTAGTTAGTATCCAGTAGGCATTGAAATGCGGCAGTGACGGTTGATGCTGGCTTCATCGTTTCTTATGCTGGTTTCGTCGTTTCTTATGCGGCGCAGCGAGCTGGGGTGGGCCTGGCGAATCATCGCTGCGGTCCCTTCGGGACTACCCGCGCAGGCAATCTGGCTTTTTCGGGGCCGGGCGCGAACTCGCGGGAACGGGCAGCCACTGGCTGCCCGTAAGCGCCCCGCTCAGACAGCGCGCCCTTGTACCCCGAGCCAGATTGCCTACGCGGCGCGCTCAAAATTCGCTGGGCCCACCCCAGCTCGCTGCGCCTCACAATAATGATGATCGGACGATGTTTCTAACGGGCCGGTACCTATGAGACGAATGCTTCGGAATAGAAGCTTCGGAACGCTGACAGTACGTAATGCCACGACCTCCCTCTCTTGGCCCAACCCAGCTGCTGGCCGTGGCCGTCTAGGCATGCTTTCTTATGCCACGGCGGCTGTGACCGGGGCAGGGACTGGCGACTTCGCGTGCGCCGTTCCAAGGTCCATTCACGGGGAGACAAGCCCGCGCATGTTCGAGCAGCACGCTTGCAGACAGTCCAGTGGACTGTCTGCGCTGCGAGTTCGCGGGCGCCCCGGGAATGGGCCTTGGAACGGAAAGCCCTGGCGAAGCACAGGGCCGCAAACGCGTGGAGTCAGGCACTGCCCCGGTCACAGCCGCCGTTTAAGAAACCAATAAAAACGCAACGGCCTATACAACAGCCGCCGCTCAAGAAAACGACACAACCGCCTTAGAACATACTGCTCTGATCAGCGATCAAGGATTCATCAAGCACAGCACGTGTCATCGCATCGATATCCGGAGCCAGGAACCTGTCTTCCTTATAGAAAGACACTGCACCACGAATCTGCCCGTGCAGAACCTGCAGCGGCTCCGACGTCTTCAAAGGCGCATGGAAATCGATGCCCTGCGCTGCGCACAGCAATTCAATGCCAACGATAGTCGCCGTGTTCTGAACCATTTCGATCAAACGACGGCCGGCAAACGTGGCCATGCTGACGTGGTCCTCCTGGTTGGCGGAAGTAGGCAAGCTGTCGACGCTGGCGGGATGCGCCAACGACTTGTTTTCCGAAGCCAGGGCAGCGGCCGTCACATGGGCAATCATGAAACCAGAATTCAAGCCGGCCGACGGCACCAGGAATGGCGGCAGGCCCGAAATGCTGGCATCGATCAGCAAGGCGACGCGGCGCTCGGCCAGCGCGCCGATTTCCGCAATTGCCAGGGCCAGGATGTCGGACGCGAAAGCCACTGGTTCGGCATGGAAATTGCCGCCCGAAATCACCTGGTCGGGCTCGCCATTCTGGCCAGCGAAAACCAAAGGATTGTCCGTTACGGCATTGCCTTCTATCAGCAAAGTCTGGGCTGCCTGGCGCAATAAGTCGTGCACCGCGCCCATGACCTGAGGCTGACAGCGCAAGCTGTAGGGATCTTGCACCTTGGTATCGTTGACTTCGTGCGATTTGCGGATTTCGCTGCCGGCCAGCAGGCGCCGGTATACTTGCGCAGCGTAAATCTGTCCGGCCTGCCCGCGAATCTCGTGCACACGCGGGTCGAACGGCGCATCGCTGCCCTTGGCTGCGTCCACGCTCAGCGCACCCGACAACACCGCATT
This sequence comes from Candidimonas sp., assembly GCA_035514715.1. GTDB lineage: Bacteria > Pseudomonadota > Gammaproteobacteria > Burkholderiales > Burkholderiaceae_B > Pollutimonas. The sequence goes on along the minus strand of DATJCP010000131.1, from coordinate 7,128 downwards.
CTTGAACAGAATTTCGCCCAGGAACAACCCGTTCAAGGACAAGGCGGTCGATACTTGCGTACCGTTGATCAGCGCCAGCCCTTCTTTGGCAGCGAGCACGACAGGCTTGATGCCGACGCGGTTCAGCGCATCGCGTGACTGCATGAGCTCGCCATTCAGGAAAGCCTGCCCTTCTCCTATCAGCGTCAGGGTCATATGCGACAAAGGCGCCAGATCGCCCGAAGCGCCTACTGATCCCTTGGCCGGAATATGCGGCGTGATCCCCGCATTGAAAATATCCAGCAGCGTGGTCACAACCTCGGACCTGATACCGGAAAAACCGCGCGCCAGGCTGGCAACCTTCAAGGCCACGATCAGGCGCACAACATCGGGCGCCAAAGGCTCGCCCACGCCGACAGAGTGCGACAGGATCAGGTTTTTCTGCAACTGCTCCAGATCCTCGTCGGGAATCCGCGTATGCGCCAGCTTGCCAAAGCCTGTGTTAATACCATAGGCCGCATCGGCCTTGTCGATGATTTTCTTCACAATCGCCGACGAAGCATCCATGGCAGCTATCGCACTATCGGGCAATGCCAATTGCAAATCGCCGCGCCAGATTTGGCGAATCTCATCCAGGCTGAGTTTGCCGGGTTGTATCAAAAGGGTAGTAGCCATGAAATGCCCTGGTAATAAAGTTATTTGACCATCGGCAATTTCAGGCCGAACTCTTTCGCGGTTTTGATCGCCAGCTCATAACCCGCATCCGCGTGACGCATGACGCCGCTGGCGCAGTCATTGATCAATACCCGTTCCAGCCTCTTGGCTGCGGCATCGCTGCCATCGGCAACGATCACCATACCCGCATGCTGACTATAGCCCATGCCCACACCGCCGCCATGGTGCAACGAGACCCAACTGGCGCCACCTGCCGTATTCAGCAAGGCATTCAGCAATGGCCAATCGGATACCGCATCGGTACCGTCGCGCATGGCTTCGGTTTCACGGTTGGGACTGGCCACCGAGCCAGTGTCCAGGTGATCCCGGCCAATCACGATAGGCGCCTTGAGCTCGCCGCTCTTGACCATTTCATTGAATGCCAAACCGGCACGGTGCCGTTCGCCCAGGCCCAGCCAGCAAATGCGCGCAGGCAGACCTTGGAAAGCGATGCGCTCCTTGGCCATGTCCAGCCAGCGATGTACATGCGTATTATCGGGGAACAATTCCTTGATCTTTTGATCGGTCTTGTAGATATCCTCCGGATCTCCAGACAAGGCCACCCAGCGGAAAGGCCCTTTGCCCTCACAAAACAATGGACGAATGTAGGCAGGCACGAAACCGGGGAAATCGAACGCGTTCTTCACACCCTCATCGTAGGCGACCTGGCGGATATTATTGCCGTAGTCCACAACAGGAACGCCCATGCTTTGGAAGTCCAGCATGGCCTGCACATGAATAGCGCATGACTTGGCCGCATCAGCCTGCAAGCGTGCGTGCTGCTCTTGATTGTGTTGCGCCGCCTTCCACTGTTCTACCGTCCAACCTGAAGGCAGGTAACCGTTAACCAGGTCATGCGCCGAGGTTTGGTCTGTAACCAGGTCTGGGCGAATACCGCCCTGCTGCGCGCGCTTGACCAATTCAGGAAGGATATCGGCCGCATTGCCCAGCAACCCGATCGATACGGGCTCTTTACGCGCCGTATGGTGGGCGATCAGCTCCAGTGCATGATCCAGATCGCGCGCCTGTTTATCCAGATAGCGGGTCTTGATGCGGAAATCGATGCTGGATTGCTGGCATTCGATATTCAGCGATGCTGCGCCAGCAAAAGTGGCCGCCAGAGGCTGCGCACCACCCATGCCGCCCAGACCTGCTGTCAGTATCCAGCGCCCCGCCAGGCTGCCGCCGAAATGCTGGCGTCCGGCTTCGGCAAAGGTTTCATAGGTGCCCTGCACAATGCCCTGGCTGCCAATGTAAATCCAGCTGCCCGCTGTCATCTGGCCATACATGAACAGGCCTGCGCGATCCAGCTCGTGGAATTTTTCCCAGGTCGCCCATTTGGGCACCAGGTTGGAATTGGCGATCAACACGCGCGGAGCGTCAGTGTTGGTCTTGAATACCCCTACTGGCTTACCCGACTGCACTAGGAGGGTTTCATCCTCTTCCAGTTCTTTCAACGATTTCAGTATGGTGTCGTAGCATTCCCAGTTACGGGCGGCCCGCCCTATGCCGCCATACACGACAAGGTGCTTGGGGTTCTCGGCAACGGCGGGATCCAGATTGTTCTGGATCATGCGATAAGCCGCCTCGGTCACCCAGTTCTTGCAATGCAAGGTGGTGCCTGTGGGCGCGTGAATTTCCCGGCTGGCGTCGTAGCGCGGGTCGTTGTTTTGCGATGTTGAATCCTTAGCCAAACCGATCTCCTTGATCTGAATTTTGCCAGGCCGACCCTGCTGAAGCGGGATGCCTGGGGCAGCAAACCTGAATATTTTGCCGACAAACTGCTTAATTTCTTGTAAGCTCAACATAATGTATAGCCAAATTTTTAATTTGTCTATACATATAAAACCTATTTCTCAAAAATTAGAAGAGCTGCCCCGGAGCGATGCATGCGCAACACACCCTCTGCCCTGATTTCCGAAGCACCCGAGACCCTGCCGGTCTATCAACAAATAAAAAACTATGTCCTGGATCAAATCCAAAGCGGCGCGTGGCAAGAAGGCGACCTGATCCCCACCGAATTGGCATTATGCGAGACATTCAAGGTATCCCGTATGACCGTCAATCGCGCTTTGCGCGAACTGACCAACGATCAGTTGCTGGTGCGCTACAAGGGTTCGGGCACCTATGTGGCCCAGCCGAAATTCCAGTCTACGCTGATCGAGATCCGCAGTATTGCGCAAGACATACGGGAACGCGGACACCGGCACTCCAGCCGAGTCATCAGCCTGAATACACTGTCAGCCACCGAGACCCAGGCCAAGCGTTTCCAGATCGCCCCCAAGACGACGCTATTTCATTCAGTGATTGTGCATTACGAAAACGAGGTACCGATTCAGATTGAAGACCGTGTGGTCGATGCCGCTGTGGCCCCTGACTACCTGGATCAGGACTGGCAGCGCATGACACCCAACGAATATCTGATGCGTGTCGCCCCGCTGCCAACCGGCCAATACACGATAGAGGTAAGGCTGCCCACCAAAGACATAGCCGAACCCCTGGATATTCCGTTATCACAACCTTGTCTGGTGATGGACCGGATTACGTTTTCGAATCACGTATTTACGTCGCACGCCACGATGTGGCACCCTGGCAATCGGTATAAGTTCGCTGGCAAGATTTAACGGGGCTGCGAAAGCTACGCGCCAAGCTCGATCACAACCGGGCCAACTGGGCGTGAGCAGCACAGCAGCACCCGACCTTGCGGCGGCTCATCCAGCGGCGATTCGAAATAATCGACCTCGCCCGACACCAGCGTCGACATGCAGGTATTGCATAACCCCGCCCGGCAATTGAAGTCGGGGCTCAAGCCGGCTTGCTCGGCCAGTTCCAACAATGAGGCACACTCGTCGCTCCAAGCAATTTTGGTGCCTGAGGGCATGAAGCAGACTTCTTGTACGTCGGCCTGTGCGCCATCGAAAGGCGCCTGCAACACATTTGCAGGCTTGGAGGCTGGCAGTGACGCTGGGACAGACTCGTCCTCGGTTTCCAGCACGGTAGCCGGGCCGAAAAACTCGTAATGTATGCGCTGCTTGGCTACACCCAAGCCTCGCAGCAAGCGCCAGTTGGCCTGCATGAAGGGGCTGGGGCCGCAGAGATAAAAATCATAATCATCCAAGGGCAATATGGCCTGAATCTGTTCACGCCCGATCAGGCCCTGGCTGTGAAAGCCATTACTTGCCATATCCGCCGCTGTGGGTTCCCGGTAGCAGAAATGCACCGATACGCCCGCACGCTGGCCAGCCAACGCCAGCACCTCATCGGCAAACGCATGCACCTTGCCATTTTCACAGGCATGGATGAAAAACACCCGTCGCGAGCTGGACGCCACCAGGCGGTGCAACATGCCAACCATTGGGGTCAGGCCGACACCGCCGCTAAACAGGGCAACCGGGCGCTCGCTATCTTCGGACAGCACGAAGTCACCCATAGGACCGGCGGCGGACAGAACATCGCCCACTTCTACTTCATCATGCAAGTGGTTGGACCCCATCCCTGCCGGCCAGGCTGTGCCGCTGGGTGCGGGTTCACGCTTGACGGCAACCCGCAGTACCTGCGTATTAGCCGGGTCGCCCGACAAGCTGTAATTGCGCAGCACTGTGGCGCCGTTTACCGCCAGCCGAAACACCAGGTATTGCCCGGGACGATAGAACGGCACTGCCGCGCCGCCCACTGGCGCCAGCGTAAAAGAGGTGATGACATCACTCTCTTTCGTTTTGGCAACAACCTGGTAATCCAGAAACGCCCGGTTGGCCGCCAAAGCCCCATCGGCCATATCAGGCCTCCACGAATGCCGGCTTATCCTCGGCATTGATCAGTTGCTGCAATTTGCGCCGAAAGCGCAAAGGCCCCGAATCCAGCGGCAGATCCAATTTGGATGGGCTCTTGGCCATGCCAGCATGTACAGCGGTCAACACGACGCGGTCTTCCTCGAAAGCGTGTCGTACGTCTTCCGAAAACTGGCGGGATACATCCTGATCGTCAGGGCTGAAATTGCGCATCTGGAACCAGTAGTAGCGTGTCGTGTTCTCATCCACCGGCGTAAGGAAGTTGTACGAATCCATCAGGAACACATCCGGGTGGAAGGGTTCGGCATCGGTCGCTGCGCCTGCCGGCGTAAAGATGGCGCGGATCAGTGCATGGGCGGGGAAACGTACCTCGTACTGCTGCTTGCGGTCACAGCGGCCTGCAAACTTGACGAATTTGGCGTAGAACGGCGCCACCTCGACATCGCGCATCCAGCGCGACACGGTGACCCCATCATCTTTAACGTCGACCTTCAATGGCACGCCAACGATATCGGCGTTGCCGAACGACGATTGATGCACCCACGAAACGTGCGTCGGATCTAGCAAGTTGTCGGTCACGTAAAGGTAATTGCACTGCAGCGTCATGGCATCGCCGCTGTTCATCCCCCAGCTGGGATCGCCCCAATGCTCGACTTCCATGATGTTGGCGGGGTCGGCCTGGGCTGCATCACCCATCCAGATCCATACCAGGCCATAACGTTCTGCACAGGGGTAGCTGCGCACGACCGCTGCCTTGGGGATTTGCGGCATGCCGGGAGCCCGCACGCAACTGCCTGAGCAGTCGAAGGTCAAGCCGTGATAGCCGCATTCCAGCACATCGTCTTGCAAACGCCCCATGGATAACGGCAGCTTGCGATGCGGACAGGAATCTTCCAGCGCGACAACCTGCCCATCCAGCTTGCGGTACATCACAATGTCTTCGCCCAGAATCTTGGTGGCGTGCAGCTCGCGACTGATTTCGTGCTCCAAAGCGGCTACATACCAAGCATTTCTCAAGAACATGGGACTCTCCAAAAAACCCGCCCTAGCGGAAAAAAACAATTCATATCAAGGCGAATTGCGCGAACTTATAGTAATTCAAATAATTCTATAAGAATCTTTCTTATTGTTTAGAATAACTAAAACGTAGTCTTACCTTGCCTGCTACAGAGAAAGCATATGAACAGTCTTCCACCTCTTCGAGCCCTGCAGATTTTTGAAGTCATAGGCCATAGCCAAAACCTGGCCGAGGCCGCCAGACGGCTGCAGATCACTCCGGGCGCTATCAGCCAGCAAATCAAGCTGCTGGAAGACGCCTTGAATACCGGCCTGACCTTCAAAGATGGCAAGCGGCTGAAGCTGACGCCAGCCGGGCTGCGCTTTCACGAGTCCTGCTCGCAAGCCTTCGAACTGTTGCGGGAAGCCCAGGCCGAGCTGGAACGCTCCAAGAACCAGACCAATCTCTCCGTTAGCGCCCTGCCTTCGGTACTGAAAGCCTGGCTCGCGCCCTTGGTATTCGAATGGCAAGACGCCTACTACCCCGACCTGACCATACAGTTCAAAGGCAGCCACTCTGAGCCCGTCAGCGACCTGGAGGATATCGATTTTCGCGTCACTTACGGCCATAACAGCGCCTCTCCGCAGAATTCCGTAGAGCTCTATACCGACAGCGTTGTGCCTGTGTGCAGCCCTTCCCTTCTGGGCGCCAGAAAGAAACTGAACAAGCCAATTGAAATTTTGGATTTTCCTTTGCTGGCAACGGACTGGCAGCCCAAATTCACATCGCCGCCTTCCTGGTCAGAATGGTTCGCAGCTAACCATGTCGACGATCACGCAGCAGCAAGCCGCAATAGCTTCCGTATTTTTTCCTTGTCACATATGGCCATAGAGTCCGCGATTGCAGGGCAGGGCTTCGCCCTGGCGCAGTGCTCGATGATCAGCGCCGATGTTGCCGCGGGCCGCCTGATCATCCCTTTCAAGCAAGCCCTTTCCCTGCCCTGGCCTTATGTCCTGAAATGGAAGCCCAATGTTTTCCACAAGCCCCATTGCCGCGCCTTCCACCGTTGGCTTGTGGCACGCGGCAAACAGCAAAACGAGCTGAACCGGCTGCTATTGGCCTGACAAAACCCAGGCTCATCCGAACGCCAGAAAGGTGCTCGAAAACGGCGCAGAATCAAGCTATTTTGAATTGCCGGATAGGAACTGAGCCAGGCGCCCGCTTTTTGGCGTTGTCAGCACTTGTGCCGGGTCGCCTTCTTCTTCGACCACGCCCTGGTGCAAGAACATGACATGGTTGGAGACATTGCGTGCAAAGCCCATTTCGTGAGTTACCACCACCATGGTCCGCCCTTCGTCAGCCAAGGCCTGCATCACCCGCAAGACCTCTCCGACCAGCTCGGGATCCAGGGCCGATGTGGGCTCATCGAACAACATGACTTCGGGCTCCAGCGCCAAGGCCCGCGCAATGGCAACACGCTGCTGCTGACCGCCGGAAAGATACGCTGGATACTTGTGCGCCAGATCCAGCGACAGACCGACCTTTTGTAGATAATGTTCGGCCTTTTCAGTTGCCGCTTTCTTATCCATGCCCAGGACGTTGATAGGCGCAGCGACGATGTTTTCCATCACCGTCATGTGGGACCACAGG
>DATJCP010000130.1:0-3095 GCA_035514715.1 Candidimonas sp. | reverse complement strand
GGAAATCAAGCACAACCAGTCCCAGGTGGGCAATACCACTGATATCAGTTTTGACACCCATGTCCTTGGCCTGAAAAACCAGGTTTCCATCGGCTTCGATGTCAACCGAAGCACATTCAAGCACACCAATAATGCACCTTATTCCGGTGTGTCCCTGGTTAATCCTTTTGAGTTCGACCGAGGTGAGTTCATTAATACTGCCGGCACCACGCCGCGATACCACAACAAGGCTTCCCAGTACTCGCTTTTTGCAGAAAACCGGCTGGAAGTCACCCCTGCGTGGTCGGTCCTTGCTGGCTTGCGGTATGACCATGCCGACGTAACGCGGCGCGACTTGGTTATCGGGCAAACCGTGCTCGACAAGACATTTTCAAACGTGGGCTGGCGGCTGGGAAGTGTCTACGAGATTCTTCCAGGTCTGGCCATTTATGGACAGTACTCACAAGCTGCCGACCCTGTCAGTGCGCTATTGATGATGCCTCCTGCGAACAAGGATTTCGACCTGTCCACTGGCAAACAGTTTGAAATAGGCGCCAAACAGACCTTTTGGAACGACAAGGGGGAATGGACACTGGCCGTTTACCATATCGTCAAGGAAAAGCTGCTGACCCGGGATAGTTCAAACCCGGCTCTCAGTGTTCAAGTCGGACGACAATCGTCGCAAGGTATCGAAGCCACGTTAGGGATGGAGTTCGCGCCGGGTTGGCGTGTGGACGCCAATGCAGCGATACTGCGCGCCCGCTATGATGATTTCTCGGAATCCGTCAATGGCGTTGCTGTGTCGCGCAACGGCAATATTCCAACCGATGTGCCTGAACGCCTGGCCAACCTCTGGCTCAGCTGGCGCTTCCTGCCCGGCTGGACGGCCAGCACAGGTCTGCGCTACGTAGGCAAACGCTATGCCGATCGCGCGAACACGCTGAAACTGCCCGCCTACACCACCACCGACCTTGCTTTGCAGTGGCAACCCAAACGCGATTTGACGCTGACATTGCGCGGTTTCAATGTATTCGACAAACACTACGCGGAAACGGCCTACTACAACCAGACGCAGTGGTTTCAAGGCCCCGGCCACCGGGTCGAGCTGACAGCCGCTTATCAGTTCTGACACCGGGGACCTAACCATGACAACATTCTGGAGGCGCTTTAAGCGCACGGTATATTTGGTACACAGATGGGCCGGCATCGCCGCCTGCATACTCATGGCCTTATGGTTCGCCAGCGGCGTGGTCATGCTGTTTGTGGGGTATCCCAAACTCACGCCCTGGGAGCGCCTGGCCTCTCTTCCTGTGCTGCAGGCGGGGGACTGCTGCATTTCCATCGACAAAGCATTACAGCAAGCGCACGCCCCTGCTTCGGTGCAAGAAATCACGCTTACGTCCATCGCAGGCGCGCCCCACTACAAGCTGCGCCAAAGCGACGGCCGCTACCTGGTCGTCAACGCCGTTTCAGGTATACCGGGGCAGCCGGCCAACGAACAACAAGCCATGCGCGCTGCCCGCAGCTTCATTGCCAACGCCAATGCAACATACCTGGGGCATATCCACGAAGACACGTGGACGCACTCTGGCTCGCTGAATGCCCACCGTCCGCTGCATCGCGTTCAAATGGACGACAAGGACCAGACACTGCTGTACGTTTCGTCCTCGACAGGCGAAGTAGTGATGGATGCACCTCGAGCCCAACGAGCGTGGAACTATATTGGCGCATGGCTGCACTGGCTGTATGTTTTTCGCACCCATCCCGTTGACCCCATCTGGAGCTGGACGGTCATCGCCTTGTCTGGCGTGGGACTCCTGGCGGCGCTAACCGGCACGCTGGCCGGCCTGTGGCGATGGCGATTCCGCAGCCCATACAAATCCGGCTCACGCTCCCCCTACCAAGGTGGTTACCTGCGCTGGCATCATCTGTCGGGCCTTATTTTTGCCGCCATTACCTGCACATGGATATTCAGCGGCCTGATGTCCATGAACCCGATTGGCTTATTCAGTCCGAAAGGGTCCCCAGACAAGCTAGCCTATCGCAGCGGAGTCCCAGGGACAATACAGCTACCGCTAAGTACGTCGGAAGCCCTCGCCATACTCGAGAACGAAGATTTCCATGCCAGTGAGATCGAATGGCGGGTTCTCGGCGGCGCTCCCTACCTGCTAGCCCGCGACGCCGCAAACGCTACGCGTCTAATAGTATGGAACGGCCATACCTATGACTCGTTGAAGCAATGGCCTGACAGCGTTTTACTGGAAGCAGCCTCGCATTTAATGGATGCCCCTATCGCATCGCATCAGCGGATTGTTCAATATGACAGCTACTACTACAGCCGCCAAACGCAATCGATGTATGGCGCTTCTGAACGGCGCTTGCCGGCGCTGCGAATAGACTTCTACGACCCCGACAAAACCTGGGTATACCTCGACCCTTACACCGGCAATATCGAACTAAGCCTCAGCCAATCTCAACGCACAGGACGCTGGCTTTTCAATTTCCTGCACAGCTGGGATCTCCCGCCCCTGCTTCAGGCAAGCCTGGCACGCAACATCGCCTTGATCCTGCTTAGCCTGGGTGGGCTGATTCTATCCGTGACTGGCATCATGATCGGATACAACCGCCTGCGTATCCGGTTTTTCAAATCACAACATAACGGCAATACCATGCGCAAATGTTAATCTGTACAGTCGCATCGATCGATATTCGGTGTGCTTTCATAAGCGCATCGGGTGCGAACAACCGGCAGGAGCCCGAACAATGAGTGTGCGAACTCGCACCGTACTGCATGTTTTTTCTATCTGCGCAGCAGCAATACTGATTGCGGGATGCGTCGCCTTACCTTCGCTTGAAAACCGAACTGTCTCGCAAGCCCTTCCTGCGGATCAGTCCCAAGCCACTATGCTGGGCAAGGCCATTTCGCGCATGACCGCTGCCTATCCTGGCAAGTCGGGCATCGCCTCATTAGCGAATCCCCTGGATGCCTTTGTCGCTCGCGCGCTGCTAACACGGGCAGCCGAGCGCACACTCGATGTTCAATACTATATATGGCACAAAGACCTGACCGGGACCTTGTTGCTTCAAGCTTTACGCGAGGCAGCCGACCGCGGTGT
>DATJCP010000129.1:0-15064 GCA_035514715.1 Candidimonas sp. | reverse complement strand
TGTGGACAGCACCGATGCAGTGCCTGCCGTGCTCGTCGAATATACCCATCAATTACGCGTAGGCATCCGCCGCATCAGGTCGTGCTGGAAATTTTTCGGTAAATGGGTGGATATCGATGAAACCACGCTAAGCGCCCAACTACGCGATTACTTTTCCTTGCTTGGACAGGCCCGCGATAACGACGTGATTGGACTGGTCATCACACCTCGCCTGATCAGTGCCGGCATGCCCGAACTGACCCTGCCAAGTCCAGCTGTTCACGCCGATCACACCCAAGCGCTTGCTGCCAGCACCGAGTTCCAGGCGACGCTCCTGACACTGCTGCATCACCTTGTTGCGGTAGAAGGCACGGCCGTCGCAACGGAAAAACCCAACATTGGCAAGCTATTAAGCAAACGTCTCAACAAACGCTTGAAGCGCATATGCCGGCAAGGCACGCATTTCCAGCAACTGGCGGTAGACGAACAACATAGCCTGCGCAAGCTCGTCAAGGGCCTGCGCTACAGCATGGAGTTTTCTGGAAGCTTGCTGGCCGGGAAAAGCTTCGATCGCCTGCGCAATGCACTGATAGATGCGCAACACACTCTAGGCGACCTGAACGACTTATATGTCGCCCACGATTACTATCAACCTATATCGGCGGATCAACCACAGGCCTTGTTTGCCGTGGGCTGGCTGCGTGCCATGCAAACACAGAAACAAGCCCAGGCCCAGACAGAATTCACCCGCCTGGCCAAGGCGGGACGCTTCAAGGCGGCAAAACCGCCGCAGAGCAAAAACTAATCGCCGATAACCGCAGCGGCAAACTCACGGGCAACGAAGGGCTGCAAATCGTTCAACCCTTCGCCCACCCCTATCCAATATACCGGGATCGGCCGCACACCCTGGCTACCCGCCGCCACCGCGGCCAAGGTGCCGCCCTTGGCTGTGCCATCCAACTTGGTCACAACCAGACCAGTAAGGTTGATAGCGGCATCAAAGGCACGTATTTGAGCCAAGGCGTTTTGGCCGGTATTGCCGTCAATCACCAACAAGACTTCGTGCGGCGCAGCTCCGTCCGCCTTGCCGATCACCCGCTTGATCTTCTTTAATTCTTCCATCAAGTGCAATTGGGTAGGCAAGCGGCCGGCGGTATCCACCATGACCACGTTCGCCTCGCGTGCCCGGCCGGCATTCACCGCATCAAAGGCCACCGCCGCCGGATCGCCGCCATCCTGGGCAATAACCGTTACGTTATTGCGCGCGCCCCACTCCATGAGCTGTTCACGCGCCGCTGCCCGGAACGTATCGCCGGCAGCCAGCAGCACCGATGCACCCTGGGCCTGGAACGCATTGGCCAGCTTGCCTATCGATGTAGTCTTGCCTGCGCCGTTGACGCCCGCAATCATGATCACCAAGGGCGATGCCTTGTCCAGCGGAAACTGCTTTTCAAGAGGCGTCAGATGCTCGGCCAATATATCGCGCAAGGCCGCCTTGACTTGCGCGCCTTCGGCAAGGCGCTCTTTGCGTACCCGCGCACGCAAGGCAACCAACAGCTTTTCTGTTGCCTCGACCCCGGCATCAGCCATGATCAGCGCGGTTTCCAGATCTTCGAACAGCGCCTCGTCGACCTTTACGCCAACGAACAGGCCGCCGATACTTTGTCCGGTGCGCGACAACCCCTTCTTGAGCCTGGACAGCCATGAGCCTTTTTCCACGGGCGCAGGCTCTTGCTGGACCTGCGCTGGAATGACGGGCGATGCGGCAACCGGGACTTCCGCAGGGACATCCTCGATAGAAGCATTGCTGTCAATCTGCGGCTCCGCCACAGGGGTGGGAGTCTCTGGCTCAACCGCCAGATTGGTTGGCGCGGCTGTTTCCGGCGTACCAACCGGCGAAGACTGGGTCGAATCCGGCAAAGTGGGGGCAGGCTCCGCAGCCTTTACCTCTTGAGGATCGACTGCATCTACCGGTGCCTGGTCAACCAGGCCCTGCGGCGAGCTCTCGCTGGCATCCTGGGGCGCAGCCTCGTTCTCCAAGCCCGAAACCGCTTCCTGTTCGGCTGGCGATACTACGCCCTGCTCGCTGGTTTCGGCAGTCGAAGGCTTCTTTCTTTTAAAAAAACTGAACATACGTTTTACACTACCCGAATATATTTGATTAACGCCACCCAAACGCTCCCAGACCGCGCATGAAGAAGCATGTAGTACGTATTGTAGGCGGTGATTACCGCCGGACCCCCATACCCGTCATTGACGCTGCCGGATTGCGCCCCACCCCCGACCGTGTGCGCGAAACCTTATTCAACTGGCTGCACCATTTATGGGCAGGGGATTTTTCACAAAAACGCGTGCTGGATCTATTCGCCGGCAGCGGCGCCCTGGGCTTCGAAGCAGCCTCGCGCGGCGTGGCCCATGTGCAGATGGTGGAAAGCAACCCTGCAGCGATTACCGCCCTGCGCGCCCTAAGAAGCCGCCTGAAAGCTGATCACATCCGCATCCATGCCGGTAGCGCCATGGTAGTCCTGGAGCGTCTGAATGACACGCCATTTGACCTGGTCATGCTTGACCCGCCCTTCGACCAAGGCTGGCTCGACCGCCTTTGGACCAAGCTGCCGGGGGTTCTTTCGCAAGACGGCTTGCTGTATATTGAATCCGAAGCGCCCGTAGTGGCCCCCGAGTCGTTCGAACTTCTGCGTCAGTCCCGAACCGGTCATGTACATTTCCACCTGCTACGATTTGCTGCATTGCAAAAAACAGTCAATAATCGCGACATGAACGAAAGCAATAAGCTTAAACTCGGCGATGCTCAAGAGGGCTTGCCGTCTTCTTCTCCTTCTGACAACTCGGAATCCGCATGATTACTGCTGTCTATCCCGGAACATTCGACCCACTGACTCGCGGTCACGAAGACCTGGTTCGCCGCGCTGCTGGCCTGTTCGACCGCGTCGTGGTGGGCATTGCCCACAGCCATGCCAAAAAACCGTATTTTTCCGTAGACGAACGCGTTGAAATCGCCCTCGAAGTGCTGGGTCATTACCCCAACGTCGAAGTCAAGAGCTTCGATGGGTTACTGAAAGACTTTGTTCGCGAACAAGATGGCCGCGTCATCGTGCGCGGCCTGCGGGCCGTATCGGATTTCGAATACGAATTCCAGATGGCAGGCATGAACCGCCACTTGCTGCCCGAAGTCGAAACTTTGTTCATGACGCCTTCTGACCAGTATCAATTCATTTCCGGCACCATCGTGCGTGAAATCGCCATGTTCGGCGGCGACGTCAGTAAGTTTGTATTCCCATCAGTGGAAAGATGGCTGCACGGCAAGGCAAAAGCCCGCCGCGAAGCACAAGAACAATCCAAATAGGGTTAATGCAACGCCCCCTGGCGTTGGGCATTACACTACTGTTCTAACCGGCTACCCCACAAGGCAGCCGGCGTATATCTATTTGTTTGTTTTGCAGGAAAGAAATCATGGCTCTGCGCATTACCGAAGAGTGCATCAATTGCGATGTCTGCGAGCCGCAATGCCCCAACAACGCCATCTCGATGGGCTTGGAAATCTACGAAATCGAACCTTCGCACTGTACCGAATGCGTCGGTCACTTCGATGAACCCCAGTGCCAGGTCATATGTCCCGTAGAGTGCATTGTGCTCGACATCGACCACCCGGAAGACCAGGACATGCTAATGGCCAAGTACCGGCGCCTTACTTCGCCCGCATAAAAAAGCAGCGGCCAAGCCCGTAGCACCGGGCTAGCGCCTACACGCGCAACCTATCCCGTTACGGCTAAGGCCAAAGCACAGGGCCGGCATCGGGGTGTACCTTCACCAACCGGCAGGGGCGCCCCAAGAATTTCGACATCCACGTGGCGACCAGTTCGCCTTCGTCCACGACATCCACTTGCCGCCCGCCCACTGTAGCTTGCCTGCGCACGCTGTCATCGTCTTCCAATACATCCAGCGGAATATCCAGGCGCAGCATGCCCGGCGCCTTCATGACCAGGCATCCCATACTGATATCGACCACGATATCAGCCAGTTTGTCACATTGGTCCTGAGTAAGCCAGACGCCGGCATCGTCAACCACTAGCCATCGCTTGTCGTAATTCGCCGCGTCGGGCTTGGCTATGCCGTTGCATGCGGCGATAGGAAAGTATAGAAAAGTAATCATTGACCTAACAGTCCTTTCAGCGCGTCCCCTATGCTTTTTACAGGGTCCATGGGTTTTTTGGGAGGTGCCGGTATGGGGGACTCGGGAGGCGCCTGATTTTCAGACGGCTTACCCAGCTTGTTGGAAAGCAATTCGATCAAGCCCCCTTGTACCGCATCCTTTACGGCCTGACTGGAAATTTCCTTCCACTGCACCTGATAGTGCAGTTTATTGAAAGGCCCGGAAATACGCAGTGGAACCGCGACATTCCTGAGCTCGGCATACCCCTTGCCACTTTGCGTATTGATACTGCGCACATTGATGCCGATATCCAGCTGTTCATTGACAATATCCAGGGAGGCAGGAGTACCTTGCGAAATCCGCAAAAACGGTGCGTCCAGGCTCAATTTCTTTACCGTACCCTGGCCCTGATTGAACTCGACATTGGCATCGAAAGCAGTAAAGGCCGTTTCACGCCCCAGATCGAACTGGGTAGTGACGTCGGGCAGTTGACCACTGAACATATTGCGCACGACGGCACTGACCTCGCTTAAGGTCTGGCCAACATCTATACCCTTTATCGCGCCATCACGCACCCGCGCCTGGACCGTCCCCGTCAAGCCCGCCTTAAGCGCGGGCATGGTAGTGCCTTGCGTATCGAGCTTGAAACTGACCGAGCCTTGCCCGCGCAGCCGCTCTTCGTGAGCCAGATCGCTCAACAAAGGCCCGAGGGCCACATTATCCAGCGACACATCGGCCCCCAAGGCGTTCTTGGCGTTGGCGGTAATTTTGCCTGCCAGCTTACCCCCATATAAATCGGCCTTCAGCCCTGTAACGGTCAGATTGCCGTCAACAGCGCGCAATGCCGCGGCAAACTGCTTGGCTTGCACCTGCTGGATCTTGAGTTCGCCGATATCGACTTTTCCGGTCAGATCCAGAGCATTCAGGAAAGCCAGGTCCAGCATAGCCGTTGGCGCCGGCTTGGCAGGCTCTGCCGCTTTGGGGGCTGGCTCAGCAGGTGCTTTTTCGCCTTCTTTGGCCGCAGCTACCGGGGCTGGTTTAGGAACCTCTGGTGGAAAAATGGTATTGAAATCCAGCTTGTCGGCTTTCAATTCAAAAGCAAGCTTAGGATCTTTCAAACGTGTTGCCTGCACCTTGAAGTCCAGCTTGCTGCCGCTAAGCACGGCATTCATTTCGCTGACAAGCTCGTCTTTGATCAGATCAGCCTGCAGGCTGCCGATAAACGGTATTTCAAAGCTGCCCCCGGGTAACGCGGCATCTTCTATTCGGATGTCACCCTTCATTGCGGACAATGCCCCTTTGCTCTCGATGCTATCCCAGCCCGCGGGCGACGTCATCTTGAGCTGCACCAGGCGATCACCCTGCTTCAAGCCGCCATCGATCTTGAGTTCTTTGAGACTGAGTTTCTGGGCGTTGCCGCCTATCCCGCTCAAGCCCAGCGCAATGCCCAGCAACTTGTCCTGGCCGCGGAACTTGACGGTACCGGAAATCGGATCGCCCTTGGCCGCTTCAGGCGACACAGACAGCTTTGGCGCATCAAAGGCTATATCAAAGCTTTCATCAGGCAAATTCCCCTTGGCCCGATATGCCAGCTTTTCGACTTGCAACTCGGCCTGACTGCGATCCACCTTCAATTGGGGCGCGATCAGACTGGTTTCCAGGTTTTTTATCGGGGTATCGCCGACAACGTCGCCCTGCACAATAAACTCGACATTGCTGGCGCTGAACATTTCGGAATAGGCGCTATATGCCAGGTTCCCCCGCAACGTCGCCGACTTGGCCTCAAGCTGCCCAAGCTTGCCGTTTACCTGCACATTGATCTTTTGCGCCGAATAAGTCTGCTGGTCAGGATTGATCTTGACCAATGCCTGCCCCTCGATGTTGGCATCCGCCACGGGGAAGTCGCCGACAAGCTTGCCTTTCATGGCAACATCGAAAGCCTGATCAAACGTCATGCGCCCGGTGTTGACGTCAAGTTTTACAACACGCGCCACCGAACCCGTGACTTTATCGAATAAATGGATTTCCCCATTTTTCAGGTCAAGCCCGGCAATATCGATTTGGAAGTCAGTGCCGGAGGCCGCGTGGCTTGCCAAGGCTGCTGGCATCGTTCTTGGTTCTGGCGTAGTTTCCGCCACGGGACCGCTGGCCGCTGGCGCCTCCAAGGCGACTGGCATTGGCGCCAATGTTGGCGATGCTAACGATACCGGCTGGCGCTCGACGAGATCGCGAAAATTGAACGTTCCATCTTCAGCACGGATAAGCCACGCCTTGAATCCGGTAACGGCAACATGATCGACCACAAGACGATTGAACATCAAGGGCCAGATAGCGACGGCGAAACGCGCACTATCGATAGAGGCAAACGTATCGGTACTATTGCGATCAGATAGGGATACGCCCTGGACAGACAAGCCTATACGCGGAAATAGCGATAACTCGATATCGCCCTTGATAGCCAAGGTGCGTTGATAACGGTTATAGACGATTTCCTCGAGCTTGCTTTTATAGGCGTTCGGGTCGAATGTCAGAAGAAAGATTGCAATACCTACCAACGCAACCAGGAACACCACGACGAGACTGATCAGTACCCGTTTTAACCAAACTTTCATTTACGGCCTCTAAAACCACGGGAGAGCCCCCCGGCACAATACAACGGCGGAATACCTAGAATGCTACCTCAAGTCGCGAATATTATTCAGCGCAAGGCAGCCTTTTCGACATGGGATGCCAGTAGAGTACCAAGACTGGAACCCATATCGGCATTTTATTACTATCAGCTATATTGAAATCGAACAATATTCTATAGTCTGATCAAGTAGCCCGTTACGATTACGGTACTAGTCAGACCTTTTGCCCGCCCCTTAACTGAAAAGACGAGAGACATGAAATTCGAAACACTTGCCATCCATGCCGGCTACCAGCCTGATCCAACCACCAAGTCTGCGGCTGTGCCCATCTACCAGACCACATCTTATGTATTCGATAGTACCCAGCACGGCGCAGATCTGTTCGATCTGAAAGTTCCGGGCAATATCTATACCCGCATCATGAATCCTACCAACGGGGTGCTGGAAGAGCGCGTTGCCGCACTGGAAGGCGGCGTCGGCGCATTGGCGGTTGCCTCGGGCATGGCGGCAATTACCTATGCCATCCAGACTATCGCACAAGCTGGCGACAATATTGTGACTGTCAGTAAGTTATACGGCGGCACCTACAATCTGTTTGCCCATACTTTCCCCCGTCAAGGCATCACCGTCAAGTTTGCGCCGCACGACGACGTTGCAGCGCTGGAAGCCCTGATCGACGACAACACCAAAGCCGTGTTTTGCGAAACCATAGGCAACCCGGCAGGCAATATCGTTGACATCCAGGCCATCGCCGATGCCGCGCACCGTCATGGTGTGCCGCTGATTGTAGATAACACTGTAGCGTCGCCCGCGCTATGCCGCCCCTTTGAGCACGGCGCCGATATCGTTGTACATGCGCTAACCAAATACATGGGTGGACACGGTACCACCATCGCCGGGGCTGTTGTCGACTCAGGCAAATTCCCCTGGGCCGAACACAAAAGCCGTTTTCCTATGCTCAACGAACCCGACCCGTCTTACCACGACGTGGTCTACACAGAAGCCTTCGGCCCCGCCGCGTTTATCGGTCGTTGCCGAGTAGTGCCGCTGCGCAATACGGGCGCCGCACTATCTCCGTTCAACGCCTTCCTGATCCTGCAAGGCATAGAAACCTTATCCTTGCGCATGGAGCGTCATACCGAAAACGCCCTGAAGGTGGCGCAGTTCCTTCAACAGCACTCGCAGGTTTCATGGGTGAAATACGCAGGCCTACCTGATCACCCCGAGCATGCCCTGGCACAAAAATACATGGGGGGAAAACCCGCCAGCATCCTGTCGTTCGGCATCAAGGGCGGAAGCGCTGCCGGCGCGCAGTTCATCGACGCGCTTAAATTGATATTAAGGCTGGTCAATATCGGCGATGCCAAATCCCTGGCCTGCCACCCCGCATCGACTACCCACAGGCAATTGAATGCAGCAGAACTGGCTTCCGCAGGGGTTGGGGAAGATATGGTGCGTCTGTCTATCGGACTGGAACATATCGACGACATTCTGGCCGACCTGACACAGGCACTTGCCGCCAGCAACGCCTAACCGCATAAACAAACTATAAAACAAGTCGGATCCGCGCCTCTGGCGCGCATCCGACACAGGGTTCCTACAGTTTGCCCAGAAGACCGGACAAAGAACCCAGCAACGAACCACCAACGCCATCGGCTGAACCGTTGGGCGTAGCCTGATCCACCAGGCTGGGCAACATCACGCTAAGGCTGCTCAATACAGTGTTGACATCCAGACCCGATTTTTCCGACAAGTTGCCGACGATTCCGTCTCCCAGCACCGACTGCAGTTGGTCGGGGGAAACAGGCTGATTCTGGCCGGTGCCTATCCACGAGGCGATCACGTCGCCCAACCCGCCTTGCTGAAACTTTTCGATCAGCCCCTGCAAACCGCCCGGATAGTTTTTAACCAGTTCGATCAGCGCAGGCAATAACGATGCCTGTGCCCCTGCCTGCGGGCTTCCCGCCCCCATCGACGACACGATGGAATCCAAAATTCCCATTTTCACCTCCCAATATTACGTCGCTTTGAGTCTAAATGATTTTCATCTGAAAGACTGTCAATTCCCGTAAATAGTTCAGGTATAGTTATTGTCATCAAAAGTAAAAAACCCTGATGGTGGAGAAGCTTTATGCAGATAGGAATCCCTCGCGAAAGCGTGGCTGGTGAAACGCGCGTGGCCGCGACACCTGAAACCGTAAAAAAGTACCTCGCAAACAAACATACCGTACTCGTCGAACAAGGCGCTGGCGCAGCCGCTCACTACCCTGACGAAGCCTATGTCCAGGCGGGCGCGCAGCTGGTCGATAGCGCCCAGGCGCTAGGGGCCGACATCGTACTCAAGGTGCGCTCTCCCAATGCGCAAGAACGCCAGCATATGAAACGCGGCGCAGTGCTAGTCGGCATGCTGGATCCGTTCGACTCAGCCGGCCTTGTCGAACTGGCAACTACCGGACTGACCGCATTCGCCCTGGAAGCTGCTCCGCGCATTACACGCGCCCAAAGCCTTGACGTCCTCTCGTCCCAGGCCAACCTGGCAGGCTACAAAGCTGTTTTACTGGCGGCAAACCAGTACGGCCGGCTTATCCCCATGATGATGACTGCTGCTGGCACGCTCAAGGCGGCTCGCGTTGTTGTACTGGGCGCCGGCGTAGCAGGCCTGCAGGCCATTGCAACCGCCAAGCGCCTGGGCGCCGTCGTCGAAGCCTCCGACGTGCGGCCCGCTGCCAAGGAACAAATTGAATCACTAGGCGCCAAGTTTATCGATGTTCCCTTCGAGACCGACGAAGAGCGTGAAATAGCCCAAGGCACGGGCGGCTATGCCCGCCCCATGCCCGCATCGTGGATGGCGCGCCAGGCAACGTTGGTGGCTGAACGCTGCCGCCAAGCCGACATCGTCATCAGCACGGCACTTATTCCTGGCCGCCCCGCACCGGTGCTGATCAGCGCCGAAACCGTGCAAGGCATGAAGCCCGGTTCCGTCATCGTCGACCTTGCCGTCGAACGCGGCGGCAACTGCCCCTTGTCGGAAAAAGACCAAGTCGTTGAAAAGCATGGCGTCACGCTAATTGGCTACAGCAACCTACCAGCCATGGTAGCCACCGACGCGTCAGCGCTTTACTCGCGCAACGTTCTGGACTTCATGAAACTCATCGCCGATGCCGAAGGCAAACTTGCCATACAGCAAGACGACGAAATCATCACTGCCTGCCTGATGTGCATGGACGGCAAAGTATTAAGGAGCGCCTGATGGAAGCCATAAGCCCTACCCTGATCAACTTCATTATCTTCGTGCTTGCCGTCTACGTGGGCTTTCATGTGGTGTGGAATGTCACCCCTGCCCTGCATACGCCCTTAATGGCCGTCACCAACGCCATCTCGGCCATCGTTATCGTAGGCGCCATGCTGGCCGCGGCCCTGACTGAAAGCAGCCTGGCGCGCTACATGGGCGTCTTTGCGGTCGCCCTTGCCGCCGTCAACGTGTTCGGGGGCTTTCTGGTCACTCGCCGCATGCTCGAAATGTTCAAGAAGAAAGACAAGAAACCTGCTGCAGGAGGCAAAGCATGATCTCCATTAATCTGGTCACGATGTTCTATCTGATCGCCTCGGTTTGTTTTATCCAGGCGCTCAAAGGACTGTCGCACCCCACCACATCGCGACGGGGAAATGCCTTCGGCATGGTAGGGATGGCAATCGCCGTACTGACTACCGCCGCACTTATCGTCAGCCTGGCTACTGATGGCAAAGCCGGCATCGGCCTGGGTTGGGTATTGTTGGGCCTGCTGGTGGGCGGAACCATAGGCACCGTCATGGCAAAGCGGGTCGAGATGACCAAAATGCCTGAACTGGTTGCCTTCATGCACAGCATGATAGGCCTGGCAGCAGTCGCCATTGCCGTGGCCATCGTGGCCGAGCCGCACGCCTTTGGCATTACCGCGGCAGGCTCGCCGATACCTGTCGGCAACCGTCTGGAACTGTTCATCGGCACCTTTGTCGGCGCCATTACCTTCTCCGGTTCGGTGATCGCATTCGGCAAGCTGTCCGGTAAGTACAAGTTCCGGTTGTTCCAGGGCGCACCCGTCGTGTTCTCGGGCCAACACATGGTCAATCTGGCCATCGCCCTTGCCATGCTGGGCTGCGGCCTGTGGTTCATGGCAACGCAACAATGGCTGCCCTTCATCATCATGACGGCGCTGGCTTTCACGCTGGGCGTGCTTATCATCATCCCGATCGGCGGGGCCGACATGCCAGTGGTCGTGTCCATGCTGAACAGCTATTCGGGATGGGCCGCGGCCGGCATCGGGTTTTCGCTGAACAACCCCATGCTGATCATTGCCGGGTCGCTGGTCGGATCTTCAGGTGCGATCCTGTCGTACATCATGTGCAAAGCCATGAACCGCTCGTTCTTCAACGTGATTCTGGGCGGCTTCGGCGCTGAAGCGTGTTCAACCGCCTCCGGCGATCAAACCCAGCGTAACGTCAGGTCGGGCAGCCCCGACGACGCGGCTTTCCTGATGAGCAATGCCGAATCGGTCACTATCGTACCCGGCTACGGCCTGGCGGTAGCCCGCGCCCAGCATGCGCTTAAAGAACTTGCCGAGAAACTGACTGCCAATGGCGTGACGGTTAAATACGCGATTCACCCTGTTGCCGGCCGTATGCCGGGTCACATGAACGTGCTGCTGGCTGAGGCTGAGGTGCCTTATGACCAGGTTTTTGAAATGGACGACATCAATAGCGAGTTCTCGCAAACGGATGTGGTCTTGGTTCTAGGCGCAAACGATGTGGTGAATCCGGCTGCAAAGAATGATCCGCAGTCGCCGATTGCCGGAATGCCTATTCTTGAGGCATACAAGGCTAAGACTGTGATTGTGAATAAGCGGTCGATGGCGGCTGGTTATGCGGGTCTGGACAATGAGTTGTTCTATATGGACAAGACGATGATGGTCTTTGGTGATGCAAAGAAGGTTATCGAGGATATGGTGAAGGCGGTCGATTAGTCGTGTGATGTCGGGGGGCTGACGTTTGTAGTTGCCCGACATTACGTTTGATCTGTTTCACTTTTTGACGCGTGCGAGGCTCTTTATGGGTTCGCACGCGTTGTTTATTTCTGACGTTGGTGTTGCCGTTCTTATGACAGTTTCATTGTTTCTTATGCGGCGCAGCGAGTTCGCGGGCGCCACGGGAATGGGCCTTGGAACGGGTAACCCTGGCGAAGCACAGGGCCGCAAACGCGTGAAGCCAGGCACTGCCCCGGTCACAGCCGCCGCTTAAGAAACCAAACAACAAAGCTACTGCCTATGCACCACCATCCCCAAACTTGATCCCCTGCGCCAACGGCAACTCACGCGAATAATTAATCGTGTTGGTAGCCCTCCGCATATACGCCTTCCAGGAATCCGACCCCGACTCCCGTCCTCCGCCGGTTTCCTTCTCGCCTCCGAAAGCGCCACCAATTTCCGCCCCCGACGTCCCGATATTCACATTGGCGATGCCGCAATCCGAGCCCATCGGCGACATGAAGCATTCCGCTTCACGCACATCATTCGTAAATATCGCAGACGACAAGCCTTGCGGCACACCATTCTGCATTTGAACGGCCTCTTCAAAACCTTCGTAGCGCATCACATACAAGATAGGCGCAAAGGTTTCGTGGCAGACCACCTCCGTTTGCGCTGGCATCTCGACCAGCGCAGGAGCCACGTACCAGGCATCGGGATAGGTATCGGCCAACTGACGTTCACCGCCAAATACCTTGCCGCCCTGATCGCGCGCCTTTTCCAGCGCGGCTTGCATGCCGTCAAACGCGGCGCGGTCTATCAACGGCCCCACCAAGGTGTCCACATCCAGCGGATTGCCTATACGCGCGCTGGCGTAAGCCCGTTTAAGCCTTGCCAGCAAATCGTCGGCTACGCTGTGATGCACAATCAAGCGGCGTGTACTCGTGCAGCGTTGTCCGGCTGTGCCGATGGCGCCGAACAAAATGCCCCGTGCCGCCATGTCAAGATCGGCAGAAGGCGTGACGATAATGGCATTATTGCCCCCCAGTTCCAGCAGCGAGCGGCCAAATCGTGCTGCGACGCGAGGGCCCAGTTCACGCCCCATGCGTGTAGACCCCGTGGCCGACACCAAGGCGACTCGATGGTTATCTGCCAGCACTTGCCCAACTTCGCGCCTGCCGATCAGCACTTGGGATAAACCAGCAGGTGCATCGCCGAATTTCTCAAGGGCACGGTCGAATAGCGCTTGGCACGCCAGCGCGGCCAAAGGAGTTTTCTCGGATGGCTTCCACACGACGGCATTGCCGCAAACAATGGCCAAAGCCGTATTCCACGACCACACTGCCACCGGGAAATTAAACGCGGAAATAACGCCGACCACACCCAAGGGGTGCCAGGTTTCCATCATGCGGTGGCCGGGCCGCTCGGAAGCAATTGTTAAACCATATAACTGGCGCGACAGGCCCACGGAAAAGTCGCAGATGTCTATCATTTCCTGAACCTCGCCCGCGCCTTCGGCCAGGATTTTTCCAGCCTCGACAGAAACCAGGCGGCCCAGCGCTTGCTTATGGGTACGTAGTTCGTCTCCCAACAGGCGGATCAGTTCGCCGCGACGCGGAGCAGGTACGTTGCGCCACACGCCATAAGCTTGGTACGCGGTATCGATAGCGGCACTAGCCTGGTCTATGGTGTGCTCATGAAGCTGTGCGATCCGGGCGCCATCAATAGGCGAATGCACCGCCAGGCTTCCGCCTGCGAGCTTATTACGGTCTAGTCCCAGCGCGTCCAGCAGTTGGTCGATATTCATGTAGTCTCCTTGAAAACACAAGCGGCAGCCAATCTCGGCCATCAACAATGCTCACCTATCGATTCAGAATATCACGCATGCCTTTGATGAAAAACCACACAACAAAAACCACACAAACCAAGGGAAAACAGCCAGGATATTTATCGGGAACTCTGGAACAATACAGACAATATTCAGGCTGCCTAAGCGTCATGCCCCAGACATGCCTGGTTCTTGGCCGACCACCCCGTGAGCCTGCAATTTTTTATAGCGAGTTTCCATGAGCGCCCATTCCATTGCTGTTTTCAACGCCGAACAAACTGCACAACTGCTGGACTTTCGAGGACTGGTCAACGCTATTGCAACGGCCTGCACCGAATACGCCAACGGCGCCATCTCTGCCCCCGAACGTCAGGTCGTGCCGTTTCCACAAGGCGGGGTCATGCTGTCCATGCCCGCCACGGCGCACGATATCGGTATCCATAAACTGGTCAATGTCATGCCGGGCAATCGGGCGCTAGACCTACCCACGATACATGGCGTGGTCTCGGCATTCGATGGCAAAACCGGGCGTGAACTATGTGTGCTGGATGGCCCTACCGTCACGGCGCGGCGCACAGCAGCCGTGACCATGCTGGGTCTTAAAACCTTTCTGAAGGGTGACCCACGGCATGTCGCCCTGATAGGTGTGGGTACGCAAGCGGTGGGCCACGTTCAGGCGCTTGCCGCCCTCTATCCGGGTCTGCGTGTCACTGCCGTCGGAACCAGCCATGCAAAGGCCCAGGCCTTTGTCGATGCTTACCAGCACTTACCCCTTGAACTGACGCCCGCCACGGCAACGCCGCATGATATTGATGCCGTCATCACGCTGACCACCAGCGCCATCCCCGTCTATACGCAAGCGGCCAAGGCCGGCCTGCTGGTCATCGGTGTGGGCGCTTTCAAGCCGGAATTGGCCGAAATCGGCGCCGCAACCTTGCAAGGCAGCTGCGTCTATGTAGACGACCCGGCCGGCGCGCGGCATGAAGCGGGCGACCTGATACAAGCCGATATCGATTGGTCGAAAGTGCTGCCCTTATCGCAAGCGCTGGCCAACGGAGCACCGCTCGACCAGCCCATCGTGTTCAAGACAGTAGGCTGTGCGGCATGGGATTTGGCCGCCGCCCGCTGTGCGCTGCGAAAAATCAAATAGAATGGGCAGCAATAACTTATAACTAATCCTATGCAGGAGACAACATGGCGAGCGTGCAACTATTGCGCTGCTTCATCGATGGGCAATGGGTGGAAACCGCCCAGCAATTTTCTAATATCAACCCAGTAAACGGGCAGGTTTTTGCCCAGGTTTGCGAGGCCGACGCAGCCACAGTACAGCAGGCCATCCAGGCTGCCAACCGCGCCAGTGCAGGCCCATGGAAAAGCGCCAGCGCGGTGGAACGCGCCGCGGCATTGTGCCGTATTGCCGATGGCATAGAACAACGCTTTGACGAGTTCGTTCAGG
>DATJCP010000128.1:0-5184 GCA_035514715.1 Candidimonas sp. | reverse complement strand
CCGGGGCAGTCTCTGTATACCTCGCTGGATGGCGCTTTGCAGCGCTTTGCCTTGCAAAGCGTAGATCGTCATCTGCGGGCGCTGGATCTGTCCAATGTGCAAGACGCCGCCGTGGTGGCGCTGGATAATCAGACGGGCAGGATACTGGCTTATGTGGGGTCGTCGGGTGGGCTGTCGGCAGCGTCCCGGGTGGACCATGCGCGCGCCTTGCGCCAAGCCGGCTCTACGCTCAAGCCATTCCTGTACGCTCAGGCGTTTGAGCAGCAAAGATTGACGCCAGTATCGTTGCTGGATGATGGGCCTTTGAATCTGCCTACCGGCAACGGTTTGTATATCCCGCAAAACTACGACAAGCAGTTTTCCGGATGGGTTAGCGTGCGCACGGCGTTGGCCTCGTCATTGAATATTCCGGCAGTACGGGCGTTGTTGATGGTGACGCCGGATACGTTTGCGCGGCGTCTTGTACGTTTGGGCTTGCCTTTGGATCAGACTGGTGATTTCTACGGCTATAGCCTGGCCTTGGGTAGCGCGGACGTTACCCTCTTGACCTTGACCAATGCCTATCGCAGCCTGGCCAATCTTGGAAGGTATTCCTTGCCCGAGTTCCTTCAGCAGCCCGCGGCATTGCCGGAGTCGAAACAAGTTATGTCGCCAGCCGCAGCCTGGATCGTTGGCGACATCTTATCGGACCGCCAGGCCCGTGCTCGTACGTTTGGCCTGGACAGTCCTTTGTCGACATCTTTCTGGACAGCGGTGAAAACTGGTACCAGTAAAGACATGCGGGATAACTGGTGCGTTGGGTGGTCGGCCCGCTACACCGTGGGAGTGTGGGTAGGCAATAGCGGGGGCGCCAGCATGCACGATGTCTCGGGTGTGTCGGGGGCGGGGCCGATATGGCATGACATGATGGACTACCTGCATCGCCAGGCCCAAAGCAGCCAGCCTCCTATCCCACCCGGAGTTAGCCGTGCCGAGGTGAGTTTTCAGAGTGATATCGAACCGCGTCGTGAGGATTTTTTCATTGGCGATACGGCTCTGACCTATGTTCAGTTGGCCCAAGACAATATTCCTGAAGGAGGGGGCGCACCCAGTATCACGACGCCAGCGGCGGGAACCATACTTGCACTTGACCCGGATATTCCCAGCGATAAGCAGCGGCTCCGGCTGCAGGCAGAGAACTTGGCGGTAGGCGGGCTGGATCGCGTTTCGTGGCGTATCAATGGGCGTATCGTAGGATACGGCGCGCAAGCGGCATGGGCTCCATGGCCGGGCCGGCACAGTATTCAATTGTTGGATGAGCAGGGCATTATTCTGGATGAGATCGGCATTGAAGTGCGTGGAGCCAACATTAAGTGAGGTTTCTTGCTACGGGAGCCAACAAATTGACAGAGTTTGACTTAACTTCGTTTGCCTACCTGTTAAACTTTTTAATATTGAACTATTACGTTGGGGGAGCTTTCATGAAAACTATTCGTACGCTTGGTCGTATTCTTGCACCAGCCAGTCTGGTATTGCTGGCTGCTTGCCAGACCGTACCGGGTAATAAAGCAGACAGCCAGGTATCATCAAGTGCCGCGACTGCCCCAAAACCGGAAACTAAGCTTGAAGCCCAGCGCCAGGGCGCGCCTGTTGCTGTATTTCTTGCCGACACTGCCATGCAGTCGGGATGGACGCCAGTCAATCTTCAATCGGGCATGCTTTACGTCAACCCCCAGCCAGTTATTACGCGTGCGGATCTGAGCGGCATCCAGGCGGGTTCGAACAAGCAGGGCGAGGGCTTGCTGGCATTGGAATTGAACGAGGCTGGTAAAAAGAAAATTGCTGAAACGACTGCCAAAAATCCGAACAAACGGCTAGCTTTGGTCGTTGGGCGTACCATGATGGCCGCACCCGGTTATAGCGTGCCGGTGACGACAGGGCAATTGGTGTTCGCCGTGGGTACTGAAGAAAATGCAACTGCCGCGGCGCGTGCCATTGCGGGCGTCCAGGAAGGCGACTCCTCGGGAACTGGCGTAGCGCCAGCTACTGGCAGCGGTACGCCGGGTAAGGGTGCAGGCACTCAATAAGCTTGTTCCGTCGGTAGAGCGTTGATCCGGCTTGACCAAAACGGCACCCGCAGTGGTGCCGTTTTGCTTGCCTGTTGTACGCGTATCATAGACAAGTATTGGCGTGCTGCGGGGGGTAAAAAGAAATGAATAATACTCGGATCGATCATTTTTCCACGCTCCAGCCGCTGGCGTCCACGCTTGCGTTGGGGTTCAAATTCTTGGCCTGGATCAACGGTATGGGGGTCGTGGCAGTGCTGCTGTTTGGCACGGGCATCATTCAGGTCGATCTGGCTCCGGTATGGATGCGATTGCCTTTGGCGGCATTTTTAGGTGGGCTGACATTTGCTGCTTTGGGTTTGCTTTGGGCTTACCCCGCGCAAGCAAGTCTGTTGAATCAGTTGGTAACGGGGCGTTCGCGACGTACACACTGGATTCCTTTGTTTTGCACTATGGTGGCTTATAGCTTGGCTTTGTTTGCCTTTGCCGCTGGGAGCTGGCTTCTTTTAGGTTTGGTGG
Source organism: Candidimonas sp. (assembly GCA_035514715.1). Lineage (GTDB taxonomy): Bacteria > Pseudomonadota > Gammaproteobacteria > Burkholderiales > Burkholderiaceae_B > Pollutimonas. The sequence continues at coordinate 2,620 of DATJCP010000128.1, read as the reverse complement.
GGGCGGTTTACCAAAGCCCTGGCAATGCCTCATCGGACGACGAGCAGGGGATTGCGCCATCTGATCAGTCCGGTGAGGCGCGTGACTTCATCTTCGAGGCCAACGAAAATACGGTTCGCTTCTTTTGATACATTAGAACGGCTACGAGCGGCAAGTAAATTGTTGTATTTTGTCGGCAAGCTTAAGTAAAAGCTCGTCAAAGGATGTCAACCAAAATAAACTGTACGCTTTGCGTATATAAAATCAGGACCTCATCATGACTGTCTCGCAACAGGTGTTTCTTCGCGACGCCATGCGCCGTTTAAACCTTACCCGCGATATCTTCGCTGTACGCATTGGCGTCAAGCGCAGGGCGCTCGATACCTGGTTGCTGCCGGAAGGCTCGCAGGAATTCCGGGCTATGCCGGAGGTGGTAAACCGCTTTGTCACCGAGATTGTGGAAAATGAGGGCTTGTTGCAGAAGTATGCGCAAAGCGCACAGTCGGGGCCGTTGCGGAATCGGATAGCGGCCGATGGCAAGCATCAACTGTTATCCGTTGACCAATTTACGCGTGAGTCTGTAGAAGAGTTCTTTCGCATTGCCGATCAAATGCAGCCGATTGCCCGGCGTCAAAAGGTGTCTCGCGTACTGGAAGGCGCTGTCCTGGGAAATCTGTTCTTCGAAGCCAGCACACGAACGCGCGTCAGTTTCGGCGCGGCATTCTGTCGGCTGGGCGGCTCGGTGTGCGACACGACCGGGTTCACCTTTTCGTCCATGGCCAAAGGGGAATCCATTTACGATACCAGCCGGGTAATGAGCGGCTACGTAGATGCCATGGTCATAAGGCATCCTGAGAAAGGCTCTGTGGCCGAATTTGCGCAAGCCACCAATATTCCGGTGGTGAATGGCGGCGATGGTCCCGGCGAGCACCCCAGTCAGGCCTTGCTGGATCTGTACACGATACTGACCGAATTTTCGCGTTTGGGAAAATTGCTGGATGGTGCGCATATTGCGCTGGTTGGCGACCTGAAATATGGTCGTACTGTGCATTCGCTGATCAAGCTCTTGGCTTTGTATCGTGGCTTGAAGTTCACCCTGATATCGCCGCGCGGCCTGGAAATGCCTGAATACATCTTGGAACAGACCGGCAAGCACGGTCATGTCATCCAGCAAACGAGTTCCCTGGAAGAAGGCCTGGTTGGCGCAGACGTGATTTACGCGACGCGGGTGCAGAAAGAGCGTTTCGCCGCGGAAGAGCTGGAAGGCTTTACGCTTGATTTCCAGGTGAACAAGGCCATCATTGATAAATGTTGCGGGCCCGATGTCATCGTCATGCACCCTTTGCCGCGCGATAGCCGCGAAGGCGCCAATGATTTAAGCGTTGACTTGAATCACGATTCGCGCCTGGCCATTTTCCGGCAGACCGACAACGGCATCCCTGTGCGGATGGCTATTTTTGCTGTTCTACTGGGCGTGGAGGGGCTGGTGCAGCATTCGCTGCGCGACGTTACCTGGAGCCCGCCGTCGCATATTGGTCCCGACGACAGCGTCTTTCACGGCATGGATTGAGGCCTACTAGGGCCTAGGTGCGACTTGGAGAGTGGCGTGGGCTTATGCCTGCGTCCGTGCGCTTGGATGATGCATTGAAGGGGATGTCGGATTGGTTCGCAAAGCGAACGTAATCCGACATTATCGTTAAGGCGTAGGCCTTACGCTTTTTCCCCGCCCAGGGCTTCCACCAAGTCGGCGATCAGGCGCGCCAGCTCACCCGTCATCAGAGTGAAGTCCGAGTCGAACTGCTCATCGTCATTGTGCGATGTGCTGTCTTGGCCTTCTTTAAGTACGTCCAGCGGATTCACCCGCTTGACGTCCAGGCCGTCTGTCAGTGTGAACGAGACGCGGTCGGCCCAAGTCAGCGCCAGGCGTGTGCATTGCTTGCCTGCCTGTACGTGCTTGCGCACATCGTCGATTTCTATGCTTTGACGCACATAGCGCACGGCAGCGCCGCTTTCGCTGGTGGAGCGCAGTTCGGTGTCCTGGTCTATGCTGAATCCCGATGGCGGCTCATCGCTGATCAGCCAGTTGGTCATGGCTGCGGCAGGCGATTCGGCGACGTATAGCGGAGCAATCGGGAAAGAATCGATGGCTTTGGCGAGCATGCCCAGGACTTCGTCGCTTTTGGCGGCCGCTGCGGCATCGATGACCAGCCAGTGGTTGCGTGTGTCTATCCAGACGCGCGTGTCGCGATAGACGCTGAAGGCTTTAGGCATCAGTTCGTCGGTAACCTGCTCCTTGATTTCCTTCATTTGTTTGCGGCCGGGCTTGAAGCCTTGCTGCTCTTCGATGTCTTGTGCCTTGGCCTTCGCAAACTGGTTGATTACCGTGGTGGGCAGCAGTTTTTTATCGGCACGCAGGCTAAGCAGGAACTGGCCGTCCAGCGCATGCACCAGACCGCTGTTTTCACGCGGAGGCACCCATCCCAAGCTTTGCATTTCCTGGCTGCCGCTAGGCTGGAATGCTTGCTTTTCAATAGCGGCTTCCAGAGAGTCCGCAGTGCATGACCAGGAAGGGGCCAGGCGAAATATCCTAAGATTCTTGAACCACATGATTGATGTCTTCTTGAGTTGTCGGCGCGTTGAA
>DATJCP010000127.1:0-2581 GCA_035514715.1 Candidimonas sp. | reverse complement strand
GGCTCGGATGTGCCGGCGCGCAAAGCCTTGTTGCCGGGCACATTAATGATTCGCGGCTCTTCGCAGCAATCAGGATATCCATACCGATAAGCACTCGGGATATGGTGATTAGGGTAACTACTGATATAATTTTTCGTCTTTGCCATTAAACTGTGAAACCGGTTTCATTGGCGCGGGGCATTGTTGTGCCGGCCTCTCATAGCATCGTATGCCTGTTTGGTGTCGATGATTGATATCTTTGTTTGTGTAGGTATTTTCTGAGTCACGCGGTATGCTTTTATCCGCCGGCAATACCTAAGGTTTAAAAATAACGTGAATTATTCCTTCCAATTCGGCCCCGTTTTCGAGGCTTGGCCCTTGCTGCTTCATGGCACGTGGATGACCATTCAGCTGTCATTCCTGGCCATACTCTTTGGATCAGTCCTTGCAATCGCGTGCGCCTGGGGTAAGACATCCGGCCCCGCTCCTGTGCGCTGGCTGATCAATGCGTATATCGAAGTCATACGCAATACGCCATTCCTGGTGCAGTTGTTTTTCTTTTTCTTCGCGTTGCCTGCCGCGGGAGTGCGCTGGTCGCCTTATACCGCCGCGTTGGTCGCCATGGTATTCAACCTGGGCGCCTATGCAACAGAAATTGTCCGCGCCGGTATTGAATCGATTCCCAAGGGGCAAATCGAGGCCGGCCTGGCGCTGAACCTGTCGCGCCTCGAGATTTTCCGTTTCGTTATCCTGAAGCCCGCTTTGCGCGCCATTTACCCAGCCCTGACCAGTCAGTTCATTCTGCTGATGCTGGCATCCAGCGTGGTGTCGGTCATCTCCGCCGACGACCTGACTTCGGTGGCGGCCAATCTGCAATCGGAAACCTTCCGAAGCTTTGAAATTTATATTGTTATTACCGGCATCTATCTTTTGTTGACGCTGGCCTTTTCTTACCTGTTCCGACTGATGTACCAGTGGGGCCTTGATTATCCGGACCGTCGATAATGCGTACTTTTGGCTACTCTGATTTCTGGTTCATCCTGGAAGCGGCTCAATGGACCGTTCTGTTGTCCATCATGGCTTTTATCGGCGGCGGTATTGTCGGCCTGATCATTGCCCTGGCGCGAACGTCTGAAAACAAGACTGCGCACCGCTTGTCGATTGGATTCATTCAATTGTTCCGGGGCACACCGCTGTTGCTGCAATTGTTCTTGGTGTTCTTCGGCGCGCCTGTCATCGGCCTGGATATCAACCCCTGGCTGGCTGCCGCCGTGGCCCTTACGCTTAACAGCGGCGCCTTCCTGGGCGAAATCTGGCGCGGCTGTATCGAAGCCATTCCGCGCGGCCAATGGGAAGCGGCCGAGGCGCTGGGCCTGTCGTATCGTCACAAGATGCGCGACGTCGTATTGCCGCAAGCCTTGAAAATTGCGGTGCCTCCTACGGTGGGCTACATGGTGCAGATTGTCAAAGGCACGTCGCTGGCAGCCATTATCGGCTTCACCGAACTGACGCGCGCAGGGCAGATCATCAATAACGCTACCTTCCAGCCCATGGTGGTGTTTTCGGTCGTGGCTGTCATTTACTTCCTGCTGTGCTGGCCTTTGTCATTGCTGGCCGCCCGTATGGAACGACGCCTTGCCGTGTCGCTGTCACGCTAAAAAGTTCGTATATACCCCTCGTTTTATTGAAGTTGCAGTTCAATCCTGGAGACACGATATGTTCGTAATCAAGAAAATGCGCACGTTTGTCGGCGCAACATTGCTGGCAGGCTGTGCAGCGCTGGCTTTGGGTGCAACGGCAGCAAGTGCCGAAACCCTGGATCAAATCAAGGAAAAGGGCGAGCTGACTATCGGCATGCTGGTCGACTTTCCTCCTTATGGCATTCTGAATGCGCAAAACAAGCCTGACGGCTACGATGCCGACGTGGCCAAACAATTGGCCAAGGATCTTGGCGTCAAAGTCAACATCATTGGCGTTACCGGCCCCAATCGTATTCCTTATTTGTTGACCAACAAGGTCGACATGTTGATCGCCTCGCTGGCCATCACCCCCGAGCGCGCCAAGCAAGTGCAGTTTTCGCATCCTTATTCGGCTGCCCAAATCGTTGTGTTTGGCGGTAAAGATGCCAAAATCACTAAAGCGGAAGACTTGTCCGGCCTGCGTATCGGCGTAGCCCGCGCCAGCACACAAGATATCGCTGTCAGCAAAGTAGCGCCTAAAGACGCCAACATCCGCCGCTTCGACGATGACGCTTCGGCCATGCAGGCATTGCTGTCCGGCCAGGTAGACGCCATTGGTTGTTCGACCACGGTAGCAGCCCAGATCGCCAAGCGCTCTCCAGACCGTTTCGAAAACAAATTTGTGTTGTTGCAGCAGGAAATGGCGGTTGCCATGCGTCCTGGCGAGCCCAAGACGCTTGAAGCTATCAACAAGCTAGTTGATAAAAATATCAAGGACGGCGAATTCAGCAAGCTGTTCGAAAAATGGTTGGGCACACCTTTGCCCGAGCTCAAAGCATCCTGATTCACTTAGCGATTTATCATGACTGACAGACAGACTACACTTGCTGTCGATGGATCGGATCTTTCCGCCCGCACGGGCG